>NZ_JBYHFQ010000005.1:0-176110 GCF_057669665.1 Sporosarcina sp. Y1004
CCTTCGGCAGAAAGGGCTTTGTTTTGTACAGCAAACTCACCCAATTGTACATAGCCTTATATGAAGTTCGTGTTCCTCAGACCGGAGGTTTGCCGCTCGCTTCCTTCAGATTCCATGTCACCATGGACACCCTTGCGTTAAGCTAACTGTTACTTCTGCCTTCACAGTTCGGGACTTGCACCCTATAGACTACGCCCATGCTGGGCACACTGTAAAAAGCCGGCCCTCAATGAGGACCGGCTTTTTATTATGCTTCTGTTATCGTTTTTTTCTGTATGCGTGCAATTATTCCAGTTATTAATATGACTATGAACACCGGTAGTAACCAGCCAAGTCCTTGACTATAGAAAGGAAGCACTTGTTCATAAAATGATACAATTGGCGCTAACCAGCCAAAATAATCTATTTCCAGTGAAGTACAAAGTGTTTTGAATCCATCAATTACACTAATCATAAATGCTACGACCGTAGCTGATACATACACCATACGTGAATGGTTGAATAATGGTGATAAGAACGTTAGGATCATTAATACGACTGCGAGTGGATACAAAAACATCAATACTGGAATTGAATACGTAATGATATTTGCCAATCCAAAATTCGCAATTACAAAACAGAATGTTGAGAAGAAAATTACGAATGCTTTGTAGCTGATTTTCGGTAGAATTGTATTGAAATATTCACCACATGCTGTGATCAATCCGATACTCGTGGTCAAACATGCGAGAATGATTACAACAGCGAGCATAACTAATCCAAATGTCCCTAAGTAATGAGAAGATGCGCCACTCAAGACTGGGCCACCTGTGTCTAGCAGACCAAATAATTCCGTGCTTGTCGCCCCTAAGTAAGCAATCCCCACATAGATAAGACCCAGAAATGCTGTCGCAATCGCTCCTGTTTTGGCTGTAGCTAGTAAAATATCACGCTTACTCGTCACACCCATCGCACGGATGGCGTTAATGACGATGATTCCGAAGACGAGTGAAGCGAGTGCGTCCATAGTATTATAGCCTTCCATTACTCCTTTTACTAATGCGCCACTTGTATAATCGCCTTGCGGGGGCTGAATTACACCCATTGGTTTTATAATAACCATGGCCAACAAAGCCATTAGCAGAACGATGAGTGCTGGTGAAAGGATTTTACCAACCCGATCAACAATTTTCGCGGGATTTAATGATAACCATAATGTTAGACCGAAGAATAACAAAGTAAAGATGATTGAACCAATCTGAATATAATCCTCGCTAATAAATGGAGCGATTCCGATATCAAATGCAACTGCACCAGTACGTGGAGCTGCGAAGAGCGGACCAATTGTTAAATAGAGAAGTGATGTGAAAATAATTGCATAAACTGGATGAATCCGACTTGCTAGTTGTTGTAGATTTTGGCTTCCTGAGAAGCCCATCGCTAGGATACCGAGAAATGGAAGCCCAACGCCAGTAATCAAAAACCCGATTACAGCCGGCCACATGTTCGTTCCAGCGTATTGTCCAAGCTGTGCTGGGAAAATAAGGTTCCCTGCTCCGAAAAATAGTGCGAATAGCATCAAGCCAATGGCAAGATACGATGAAAATGATAACTGCTTTTGCATAATTCTAGTTCCCCCTCGATGTTAGCGTCCATTTTATGTATGCAATATATTGCTAAAATAATAATACGCTTATTTCTTCCTAAATGCAATATATCACTTTAAGTTAATTAAAGATACCTGTTGTAGCTCATAACAGCAACAGGTATCTTTTTACAACTCTAAATATTCCCTTTTATCCTTAAAATCGTCATCAGTCTACCCTTTTCTGGAACCCTTATTCAACTTTAGTCCGAGATCTAAATTAACTCATGTAGCAATCTCGAAAATGCGCAACGCCCTGACAAATAACGATTTCGTCCGAAGCATTAATTACAATCCTGATTCCGTAGAAAGTTAACTTCACCTAAGCTACTCAATGGGTTACTTAATCAAAAACTTTGCTTGACTATGCCCTTCTTTCGACTTTTTCACTTCAAGAATCGCAGGGAATGCCGCTTTCAGTTCTTCAACGTGAGAAATGACACCAATCATGCGCCCTGACTTTTGCAGGTCAATTAGCGTATCAATCGCTTTGTTCAGTGACTCTTCATCAAGTGAACCGAATCCTTCATCAATGAACATCGTATCGATTGAAACCGATCCTTGGAAGCTTTGAATGACATCCGCCATACCTAATGCCAAGCAGAGAGATGCATTGAACTTTTCACCGCCTGACAGTGTCTTCACATCCCGCGTTTGCCCTGTATAAGCATCGTAAACGTCAAGACCTAGCCCACTTTGCCTGCCTCTCACTTCCTGCCTATCACTTCTGATTAAGGCAAATTGGCCATTCGACATTTCTTTCAACCGTTCATTCGCAGATTGAATGATTCGTTCCAAGTATTCAATTTGAATATAGCGTTCGAATGATAGCTTCAATCCGTTCTGTCCTCTAACAACATCGTAAAGGTCAGTAATTTTTCCGTATATCCGCTCAAGTTCAATCACTTTTGCAGACGATTCCACAAGTTTCGCTTTCAAACCAAATGCAATCTTTTCATATTCCGATGATGCATTGTAATCAGTAAGGGCTGATTCATAACCATTTTTTAATTCAGTCACTTTTATTTCCAGGGTAGCTAGATCCGTCATTTCTTTTCCTTCGAGCATCAATCGTAACTCAGCTACAGTTTCGCGCAAAGTATGAAGCCGCTGTTTAAACTCCACAACTTGTTCCTTCAATGAATTACGGTCTGCTTCAGTCATTTTTGACTCACGATAAGCCTGTTCAGTCGGAAACGCCGATTTCTGTAATACTTCTTTGAATCTATTTTCGGCATGGTTTCTCTTCTCTTCTATTTCCTCTAAAGATTTTACTGCATGAATTTCAGAGGATTTTGCCGTTGTCAGTTGTTGTATTGCTTCTTCACGTACTTTCTGCACCGTTTCCCAAGCACGGTCCAACTCCGATTTACTCTTTTCTGTTTCGAGAATTCGCTGCTGTAAAAGAGAATGGATGCGGACGTCTTCCGGGATTGTCTGTACTGTCGATTGCAAAACGGCTAATTGAGTATTGTAAGAAGATTGCTGTTGAAACAATGTAAGTTCCATCTCAGATTTAGTTGTCACGAATCGCGTGGCAATTATTTCTTGCTTTTTTGCTTTCTCTTTTAGTTCAACCAGTAGTTTCCTTTCATTACGAAGAACAGCTACTTCTCTTTCTAAATTTACTTTGGACTCATGCAGATTATTTTCATCTACTTCTATTGTAAGCCGTTTCATTTCCAATTCTATGCCATTTCTCTGTTCGACCGCATTTTGATAGGTGATTGTCGTATTTCGGAATTGCCCCTCGACTTCTGTTAACCGAGCTTTTTCCGACTCAAGCTGTTCCCTTGATACGACCACTTCAATTGTTTTATGCGATTTGACGGGATGATGTTCGCTTCCACACACCGGGCACGATTCCCCGTCTATAAGTGACTCTGCCAACATCGCTGCCTGGTTATCCAACCACAGTTGTTCCACTGCATCATATTCCGATTTACACGTCTTATAATTCGTTTCTTGGACGCTCTTTTCTTTTTCCAATACATTCACCCGATTTTGCATGGCGATGAATTCATCCAGCACTTTACATTTTTCATTCACTTCATTTAGTTGATCAATACGTTCATCATACATAACAAGCCTTTTTTCAAAGTTATCGATTTCTAGTTTCAAACTGTCAAGCTTACCATTTTCTTCTTCTGTTTTCCCAACCAATGCAGCGAGCTCTTTTTCTAAACGAATGTTTTCTTTTTTCAGTACATCTAAAGCCTCTTCTTTAGCCGCTAAACTTGCAACTGCCGGAAGATAGTCATTTAATCGAGTCAAGTTTTCAGCCAGTTTTTCACGTTGCACTTTTCTTCCTTCTTCAACATGAAATTGGTGTTTAGCATCTTCCATCTTTTCTGCTGCAACCTGCACTGCTTGCTTGGCTATCTTAAATTCATTTGATTTGGTTACAGCTTCCGCTTTCAATGAGAGAAACTGCATCTCGATTTCACCAATGGAAACAGCCCGTTCCGCATTGACTATCTGGTGCTCTTTACGCTCCATAATTGGCAATTGTTCTATTAACCCATTTAAATTCGACTCTTTTTGCTGCAGTTCAACGAAGCGTTCATTCATGCTTTTCGCAGCGTGATACATTTCTTGCATTTTTGTATGCTTCAAATAGGCGTCATCATAGCTTTTTTTAACGATAACTGTATTTTCTTGATAAAATGTGAGTTCCTCTTCCAATCCTAGTACGACTTGGTTCACGTTATAATATTCATTTGCCAAGACAGTAAAAACTGAGGATTCCCGTTCCGGCAGTAAGGATGTTATTTGACCAATATGCCCTTCGCTTAATTGCATTTCTTTGGTAAGCGTCGCCTGTGCACCGTCTTTCTGCCCTTTCAACTGCTCCACAATTTCACGGTACTGATCCGTCTTGAATATTTTACGCATAATTGTTTCTTTGTTTTCTGTATCAGATGTCAGAAATTTCCGGAACTCTCCTTGAGGCAACATAACAATCTGACTGAATTGCGCCTGTGTGAAACCAATCAGTTCTTCCGCCTTTTTGTTGATTTCAGAAACGATTTGCCTATCGACCAGCGGTACTTCCCCGTTTACCGTAAGTTCATAAAACTCGCTGCGCGCAGCCGTTTCGGACTTGTTTCCTTTTTTCAGATAAGGGATTTGACGCATGATACGGTACTTCTTGTTATGTATCTCAAATGTCAGCTCGACGGCTGTCTGGACTGTATCGTCAGCAAAGTCGCTTCGCATCGCCCGGATATCCGTCCGGTCTTCTCCACTCGCCTGGCCGTACAATGCAAAACAAATTCCATCGAATATCGTCGTTTTCCCAGCCCCGGTCGCACCTGAAATGACGAATAGCCGATTGTCTTTCAATTCCCTAAAATCGACTGTTTCCGTCCCTTTATACGGACCGAACGCTGTCATCGTCAATTGAATAGGTCTCAAAGTCCCGTCCCCTCCTTCTGCATAACTTCATGGAGAACTTGCGCAAACAATTCTTCCGTTTCCGCATCTGCCGCCTCGCCTTTCATTTCTTCGTAAAATGCTTTAAATAATGTTAAATCATCGTGTTTACCATGTTCCGTCCTCTGTTGTTCGTCCACTCTATTCGCAGTCAGCTTGACCATTTTACGCTCAACATGCATCGCATTCGGATAGACCGAACGAACTTTTTCCATTGGAAATAAAACCGGCGTTTCATCCAGCAATTTCACGAAAACATAATCCTCACTTATAGGATGCAATAAGATATCTTCCATCGTACCTTCGACCGTCCGCATATCATGTTCCGGTTTCAACTCACGTTTTTCAATAATGGTGTGTCCATCAGCGTCCATATCGACAATGAAAAAACCTTTTTTATGATGTTCTTCTGAAATCGAATATTTCATCGGCGAACCTGCAAAACGGACTGACTCATTCAATACATAATGCGCCTGATGCAAATGACCAAGTGCCGTGTAATGGAACGGTTCAAAAAGATGTGCCGATACGTATTCCGCACCGCCAATCGCGAGTGGCCGTTCCGAATCACTTGTGTTGTCTTCGCTTTCTCCATGAGGTGTTACAAACGCATGTCCAACAAAAACGTGTCGCGCACTATTTGACATCTGGGAGCGAATCCCTTCTATCACTTTTTTCATCGCGTCATTATGATTCGCAATCGTTTCATCTCCATGTATATGTTTCACGACGGAAGGATCTGCAAATGGAACCAGGTGAAAATGGACTTCGCCGAATTCATCCGTCAAAACGACCGGCTCAATAACTTTCGTCAGTTGACCGGCTATATGATAACCGTTTGCTCGCATCAATCCGCTGCCAAAATGGAGACGCCCAGGACTATCATGGTTACCGCTAATAGCGAGGACCGGCGTCCCTAGTTCTATGGTGATTCGTTCGAGCACTTCATCGAGCAACGCAATGGCTTCTGTTGGCGGTACTGCCCGGTCATACAAATCCCCTGCGATGACGACCGCATCGGGCTTCTCCTCTATGATTGCCTCTATAAATTGGTCAAGAACATACCGTTGTCCGTCTGTCATGTAAATGCCTTGAACAAGCTTACCTAAATGCCAGTCTGCAGTATGGAAAAACTTCACTGTCATTTCCCCTTTCAATGATCTTTTCTACTACTTTACAGGACAAACCGAGAAAAATGAAACATGCATTCCTTTTTTCAATTCCAAAATTAAGGTTGACCTCCCAATTTTTCTATGCTTATATTAGAGATGAATCCAATTTCATAAGATCCACCGCTAGGGGTGCTCTAACAGAGCTGAGAGAGGCATGTGTCTTGACCCTTATAACTTGAACTGGTTAATACCAGCGTAAGGAAGAGGTGCTGACACAATATTTCTGCCAGTCTGTTTTTGCAGATACAATTGACAGTCTACAACCCACTTCTTTTTCAAGGAGTGGGTTTTTTGGTTGGCTATCAATTTTAGGGAGTGTTGGAGAGATGAAGTTTACTGACCGCTTACTGGAAAAAATAACACCAATTTGGAGACAGAATCACAGCCATCCGTTCGTTCAAGGGATTGGCAATGGTACCCTAGACCCCGATAAATTTAGATTCTACATGGTACAAGATTATTTATATTTGATTGATTATGCAAAAGTTTTTGCAATTGGTGCTGTAAAAGCCGACGACTTGGAAACAATGGGCAAGTTCGCTACGCTACTTGATGGCACACTGAATACAGAAATGGCACTACATCGTAGTTATGCGCTCCGGTTCGGTATTTCTGAACATGAACTAGAAAATGCAAAGCCCTCTCCTATCGTGCTTGCCTATACGCACTACATGTTACATGTCAGCCAAAACGGTACTGTCGCCGAAGTTATGGCTGCACTTCTTCCATGCGCGTGGAGTTACTGGGAAATAGGTAAAGAGCTAAATGCGATTCCAGGTGCAGCTGAACATCCGTTATACGGTGATTGGATACGCATGTATTCGTCCGAAGATTTCGGCGACCTCGCAATCTGGTGTATCGATTTGATGAATAAATCTGCAGAAGGAAAACCTGAACATGAACTATTAAAGCTCGAAGAAATCTTCCTTAATACAACTCGCTATGAATATATGTTTTGGGATATGGCCAATACGAAACAGATGTGGCCCGAGGTTGAAAACTCCAATGTTATCGTTTGACAATGTATCATTCGCTTATCATTCAAGCAACAACATACTGGAAAATCTATCATTTAATGTACTACCCGGTGAATTCATTTCAATAATCGGGGTTAGTGGTTCCGGTAAAAGTACCATCTTCCGACTTGTAACAGGATTAGATGAACCTACTTCTGGCACCATTTCACTCGATGGGGTTCAAAACAACCGCCGCCTTGGTAGCGTCGGTTATATGCCGCAGCAGGATTTGCTTCTGCCTTGGCGCACGATTTTAGAAAATGCATGTCTCCCACTTGAACTAAAAGGGATGAAACAGCAGTCTGCAAGCAATCAGGTATTACCGTTATTAAAGGAGTTCGGTCTTGGCGGTACAGAAAAAAAATATCCGGCAGAACTTTCTGGCGGGATGAAACAGCGAGTCGCTTTTTTGCGCGCTGTCCTTTCCGGAAATTCCCTTCTCCTGCTGGATGAACCCTTTTCTGCATTAGATGCAATAACTAAGTTATCAATGCAAGAGTGGCTAATTGATCAATGGAAGATACATCAATCTACTGTGTTATTCATTACACATGACGTTGAAGAAGCGCTATTTTTATCAGACCGTATTTTCCTGTTAAGAAATGAGCCGGTGACTTCATTCGAAGAAATCAGAGTTCCACTTGAAAGGCCTAGAACAAGAAGTGATTTACATCGAACGGATTTGCTTGAGCTAAAGGAACAATTGCTAAATACGCTACGTAGGGAGGTAATGCAATGAAAAACATTACCCCCCTTCTGATCATTGCATTATTCGGTAGCATCTGGGAGCTAGGTGCAAGACTTTACGATAAACCATTCATCTTGCCTTCTCCTATTCAAATTTTAATCCGTTTTTGGGAGCTAAAAGAAATACTGTTGTTAAAGCACTTACCGATGACTTTGCTAACAATTATCATCGGACTAGCCATTTCAATTATTTCAGGAGTTGCAATCGCCGTTTGGATGTCTTCCAGTCCCAGAGTTCGAAAAGCGCTCTATCCGATTTTAATAGCTTCACAAATGATTCCTATTATTGCACTTGCACCTATTTTTGTACTCTGGTTCGGATACACAATTTGGAGTAAAGTCGCAGTTACAGTACTCATCACCTTTTTCCCGATTACTGTAAATACATACGACGGGCTATCTTCTGGAAGTAAAGAAATGCGCGAGCTTTTTTTAACAATGGGCGCAAAAAAACAGGATATTTTCTTGAAATATTCTGTTCCCACTGCCCTACCCCACTTCTTTTCAGGATTGAAGATTGCCGTTACACTGAGTGTGATTGGCGCAGCAATCGGGGAATGGCTCGGGGCGCAGGCTGGTCTTGGATACTTTAGTCGCCGAATGATGACGCAGTTCGATGGTGCAGCTGTATTTGCACCTATTCTTGTACTGACCCTCGTTGGAATTACATTTTTCATGGGAATCACATTCATTGAAAATCGACTGTTAAAATGGAGGACTAAAAATTGAGGAAAATCATATTATCCCTATCATGCATCGCACTTATTTTACTGCTGAGCGCTTGTAATGCAGAAAAAGACAATAAAGTAAGCATCATGCTCGACTGGTATCCAAATGCAGTTCACAGTTTCTTGTATGTCGCACAGGAAAAAGGCTATTTTAAAGAAGAAGGAATTGAAGTTGATATTCAATTTCCTGCAAATCCAACAGATCCCATTAATCTTGCAGCCGCTAGTAAAGTAACTATGGGAATCACCTATCAACCGGATGTCATTATTGCAAAATCCGAGCAGAACATAGATGTTAAATCGGTCGGAGCCCTAGTCCGATCTCCGCTTAATCATGTCGCATTTTTAAAAGAAACCGGGATTAAAACACCTAAAGATTTAGAGGGGAAGACAATTGGTTATACAGGGATTCCACTGAACGAAGCCATTCTCCAAACAGTGATGGAAGCGGACGGAGCCGATTATAATAAAACGAAAATGGTAGATGTAGGATTTGAATTGAATTCATCACTCGTTTCGAAAAGTGCAGAAGCTGTAATTGGTGCATACATCAATCATGAAGTACCCCTGCTCGAATTTGAAGGTTACCCAACTGGGGTGATTGATCCTACAGATTACGGCGTACCCTCGTTTTATGAGCTTGTTGTCGTAACGAGTGATGATACATGGGAGAAAGATCAGAAGAACATTGAAGCATTTTGGCGAGCTTCCGCAAGAGCGTTTGATGATATTGAAAAAGATCCTGAAGCAGCACTATCGATTCTATTGAAAAATCAGGATACAGCCAATTTCCCACTCGTAGAAGAGGTTGAAAAAAAATCTCTGTCAATTCTACTGCCCAAAATGAAAGCTCCTCATACATTTGGGGAACAAGATGAAGAAACATGGAAAGTAACTGCCGAATGGATGAAGGAATATGGATTATTAAAGAAAGATGTAAATCTAGATGGTATTTTTATTAATCTAAAATGACAAAAGCGGTCTGAACTTTCCATTTGAAAGTTCAGGCCGCTTTGTAGTCTATTGGTCATTCAAACCATTAAAAATCATGTCCGTGTTCCATTTCAACATTTTTATATACGTATCCCCATCTTCACCTGGTTTCCCTAAGGAATCTGTAAATATTTTCCCTTTAATTGGCACATTAGTTTCGCGAGATACCATTTCCATGCTTCGGGGATCGACACTCGTTTCTAAAAATAAGCCCCGAGCATTTTCGCTTTTAATTGTAGAAATGATATTTGTCAGCTGTTCAGGAGTTCCTTCATGATGTGAATTGATTTCCCAAATGTAAGCCGCACTAAAATCATACGCATCTGAGAAATACTTGAACGCACCTTCGCTAGTTACGAGTATACGGTGTTCTTTAGGAATTTCATTCATTTTTTGTATAATCTCTTCATGAAGGGCTTGAAGTTCAGCACTATAAGCATCCGCATTAGCATCATACTTAGCCGCATTATCTGGGTCTAATTTCTTCAATGCGTCACGGACATTCTCTGTGTACTTTATGCCATTTCGTACATCGAGCCAAGCATGGGGATCTTCTTCCCCTTTATGGTCCTCCGAATTGAGGAGCATCGGCTTAACTCCTTCACTTACACGATATACTGGCGCATCAACGCCCGACTTCCCGGCCGTTTCCATCAATTTCGTAAACCATGCATTTCCTTCTTCTAAATTTAGCCCATTATAAAAAACAACATCCGCATCTGTCGTCAAAACGACATCTTCCGGAAGTGGATCGTATTGGTGTGGGTCTGATCCAATCGGTGCCAGACTTCGAACATCAACCAAGTCTCCTCCGACATTTTTTACAATATCGTAGATAATTGAATACGTTGCAACAACCTGCAGTTTTTCACCCTTCTCTTTTGGAGCAGACGTACCTTGGCCACATGCCGACAAAAAGACTCCTACAACAATCATCGCAACCAGCATAATATTTTTTTTCATAAAAAAACTTTCCCCCTATTTTGAATTTGCATTTAAGAAACGGCTGATTTTTGTTTATTTGTTCGAATAGCCCGCCACAATAGTCCTTGTTTCGGTGATAATATAAACGCTGTAAAAAATAATGCAGTTGCGACGAGTACAATCGTTGCGCCAGAAGCGAGATTGTACGTAAAACTCAAATACAAACCGATGACCGCTGAAATCGTTCCACATATTGCTGATAAGAAGATCATTGAAGATAGTCGGTCAGTCAATAAATAAGCTGTAGAAGCAGGTGTAATGAGCATCGCAACTACTAAAATGATGCCTACTGTTTGTAACGATGCAACAGTGACAAGTGTTAGCAAAACCATTAAAAAGTAATGAATCATTTTAGTCGGAAGTCCATATGCCTGAGACATAATCGGGTCAAACGAGCTGACAAGCAATTCTTTATAAAATAAAAACACACTTAACAAAACGAAAATACCAACAACAAGTGTCATCCACATATCAGAAGGTCTAACCGCCAACACATTCCCAAAGAGGATATGATACAAATCCGTGCTGCTCTTTAGAAAAGTGATTAGAATAATCCCAGCTGCAAATGCTGCTGTAAACATGATGCCTATTGCTGAATCATTTTTGATACGGCTATTCTGGTTGATGAAACCGATACCTACAGCCGTTAAAATACCTGTTATTACTGCCCCGATAAAGAAATTGATGCCCAGCATAAAGGAAATTGCGACACCAGGTAATACAGCATGAGATATCGCATCCCCCATGAGGGCCATTCCTCTTAAAATGATAAAACAACCAATGACGCCACTAATGATACCAACCATCACAGATGTAATAAGCGCTTTTTGTAGAAAACCATATTGCATGATAGCTTCTAAGAAATGAATCATTTCGCCATCACCTCATCTAAAAATGATAATTGTCCGCCGTACGCTTTTGAAATCATTTTAGGCGTGAACACCTCTTTGACACTGCCCTTCGCAATTAATTCCTTGTTTAATAACAGCAGTTCATCAAAATACTTTTCCGCTTTATTCAAATCATGGTGAACAACAATGATCGTTTTCCCTTCATCTCGTAACTCTTTTAAAATCTTCACAATCATCTCTTCACTCGTAGCATCAATCCCTACAAATGGTTCATCGAGTAAAAACAAATCCGCCTGCTGAGCAAGTGCTCTGGCCAAGAAAACACGCTGCTGTTGGCCACCAGATAACTCTCCAATTTGCCGATTCTGAAACTCTTTCATATCTACCTTCTCAAGACATTTCAGAGCCAATTCTCTCTCTTTCCGACCGGGTCTTTTCAATAGTCCAACTCTCGGATACGTACCAATTAGAACTGTATCTTTTACAGTAATAGGGAAATCCCAATCGATTGTACTGCGTTGCGGTACGTATGCAATTCGTTTACGTACGTCTTTCAACGTGGAGCCAAGGATTGTAATATCACCTTTATCTTTTGAAATCAAATTTAGTAATACTTTAAGCAAAGTGGACTTCCCTGCTCCATTCGGTCCAATGATCCCAACTGATTTCCCCTCAGTTATCCTAAATCCAATATCATGTAACACTTCTTTTCCGAAATACGACACATGCAAATTCGAAACTACTATTGCATCTTTCATATTTACACACCTCCATATATCTATATATATATGCAAAAGTTTCCTTAAGGCAACTTTTATAGTAAATTTTTTTGCCCTAGGGAAACTTTATGATTAAAAAAATGAATCTCACTTTTGTTTCCCTAAGGAAACTTATTATCTTCATAATAAGTTATAACAGATTAAATGTAAAGTATTAGTTTTGCAATTTTTCACATGTAGTAAAGTCTTATATATCTTCCAATAAAATAATTTCACCAGTTACTGCATCTACCGCTTCTGCAGCATCAAGCAATCCGCATAGGATATACTTACCTGTGATTTCGTCATAGACATATGTAGGGTCAAGCGTAATGTAAGAAATCATTTTCTCGAAAGCTTCAACATGTGTCACTACAGTTTCTTCAGCAGGTGAAAATGCATCAAAAATTTCGGCCATCGACCCGTTATCAAAATAATTTAGCACCGCCATCGTTTCAGGGTTCATGAATACTACTACTTTTCGATTGAAAGGCGTTGAATCTATTTCTTTGATTTTACAGTGTGCTTCGATGAATTTTTCTTGACGCTGAAGCTTGGATAGCGTCCATTTTCCAGAGTCATTAGGATATTCTGTCCGTAAGACATCACGAACGATGCTTTTACTCTGTTCAATTTGTTCTTCTGACATCGTCAGTTTTTCTTTACTATCGACGTTGCCGAATGCATCTTCTACGCTTGCTTCAGAAAAAAATGTGATTTCTTCACGATTGATAGGCTCTTCCAACGGCTTGTCCCATTCAATTATTTCTTCTATTTTCATTTCAGAACGTTCATGTTCCATAAACGGGATTACCCGCTCTCCATCCACCGTTACATATACTTCTTCCATTGCATAGACAGGAATAAACCGTTTCTCCGATTCAGATGGAAATTTTACGAGTTGAAGCTGTTTTTTTACGATGGGTTCAATTTCTTCAAGTGTCAACGTGAATTTTGTTTGCTCAACGAGCTCATGGGAAGGCGGTGTTCCGTACCACTGATACGAAGTCAGCTTTCCTGCATTATCAAAATCAACTTCAATCATACAATTCGGAGAAATATAGATTCCTTCGATATCTGATTTAAATTGAAAACCATTTGCAGTCGCTTGCGTTAATTTGAAATCTCGTTTGTAAAGCAGTTCAGTTTCTTTTTCAAGCCACACGGTTACTTCCTCCACGCTTTGATTGGGAAAGTGAGTTTTTGTGGAAAATGATTTACCTTGCACGAATAACACAGAACTAAAGCATTGCTTTTGAATTGCATATTCAACAATCGCTGTGCCCTCAGGATTATAATCTTCTTCGATTGGCTCATTTAACGCTTTAGGAAACCACTCCATATTGAACGAATAATATGCATTCCCGGAAGTGTCCCTTTCTTTACGGATCGAATGTCTTTCCAAGTTGTACGCATCTAAACCAAAAATTTCTTGCGCTTCATCGACAATCTTTTGTAATCTCTTGTCCATGTCTCCACCCTTTTCCTATGTATGTAGTCAAAAAGAAGAGCTGATTGCACATGGCAGTCAGCTCAGTAGTTGCTTAGAAGTTCATGAAATCACATATATTGAATAAATGTGATTTCATTCCTAGGCGCTTCCGCTTTTGATTACTCAAAAAATACTTTATCAACGTTATATTTCGCGCGTTGTGTATTAATGATATACGTTTCATAAATTTCACGGTCCATCGGTTCTTCGACAACGATAATTGAAATCTTATTCACTTCATTGCGGTGGTCTTTAATTGGTGAGACAGCATCTTCAAAGTGCTTTTTCACGCGCTGACGAAGTTTGCGGGCTTTTCCTGCAAATAACAATTCATCTTTGTTGTTATAAAACAAGATGATTCCGCCTTTATCACGCGGTATTTCATGTAAATCAATAAATCCATAAACTGGTTTGATTGGCGCAGCATCCGGACCCATTTCTTGTTTGCGTTGTACAATCGTTACATCAGGATTTGGTATTGTAATTGTGATCAATTAAACGTCACGTCCTCTTCTTTTATGAACTTAAATTCTACCATAAAACTGCTTAGAAAGCGAAGAATGGCTAAGTAGTCACTGATTTAGGAACTGTGTTATTTTATTTACTAGCTCCTCTGTTAAGTCACTTTCCCGCAAATTTGAAATCATACCGAAAATGACGGGTTTTCGAATATTGTTATTTAAAAGTTCTGCTCCAATTACATCTAAACTTATATAAATCCCGTCATCCTTATCTTCAATTTTCTCTTTAATCATGTCAATATCTTTAACTATTTCCTCAAGCTTAATCGAACACACAACTCCGCCAGTACTTATTAACTGTTCTTTCTTTAACAAAGGTTGTGTTAACCCATTAACAATGGAATCCGACCGTTCAACGATGTAGTTTGCCAATTCTGGATAATTCAGCATTTTTAAATTGAACACAACAATTTCCGCATAACCATGGATAATACCATTCAACATGACAACGAGATCAGGCAAATGCACACGAATATCTTCACCATACACTCCTAATAGAAGTGTTTCTAACATCTCATATGCTTTTCCACGTAATTTATTCATGAGGCGAAGCATTTCTTCATTAATAGGACTGGTTTTTTCCTTCATCTGCATTAGAATAAAATCCGAATAACGGGCTATTTCTTCAAATTGAATAATGAAAAATTGTTCATAACGACCTCTTGGTGTGATTTCCATTTGATAGATACCACTCATTCGGTCAAGTAACTTTGTACTAAAGTATTCAAATATCGAAAAAAAAAGACTCTCTTTAGATTTAAATGAGAGATAAAAAGAACCTTTTGAAATTCCACATGCATCTGTAATCTCTTGAACCGACGTTGCCTCAAAACCATGTTTCGCAAAAAGCTCCGATGCTTTTTCGATAATCAATAACTTTTTATCTGACAAATTAAAACCCCCACGTCTAATATTGTTTCACTTGACTCATGACTGACCGGTCAGTTATTATGAAAAGGCATAGTTTTACTAATTATATCCAATGATAAACCATAATGACTAGTAGGTCAAAGCAAAAATTTCAATGGAGGTACATATGAATTCAATTATTAATTTTGTAATGAAGAACAAATTAGCTGTATGGCTTGTCACACTTATTATAACTGCTGCCGGTATTTATTCCGGTTCGAAAATGAATTTGGAAACAATACCAGATATTACAATTCCTATCGTTAGTGTAACAACGGTTTACCCAGGTGCCACACCTGACCAAGTGGTGAATGAACTATCAGAACCACTTGAAAAAGCATTAAATAGCTTAAACGGAGTTACATCGGTTAGCTCCACATCATACCAAAATGCTTCCTCTCTACAAATTGAATATTCGTTTGGGACTGACATGAAGCAAGCGGAAGATGACGTAAACGAAGCTCTTTCTAAAATCACATTGCCGGAAAACGCGATGGATCCAACTGTAGGAAGAATCAGCATCAATGCATTTCCGATTCTAGCCCTTAGTGTTTCTGACAGCAATGTTGACCTAGAAGCGTTAACTGTAAAAGTTCAAGATTCTTTGGTACCTGACCTCGAAGGAATTAGCGGCGTTTCAAGTGTTGCAGTTTCCGGGCAACAAATTGAAGAAGTCATTCTGACATTCGATCAAGAAAAACTAGCCGCAAACAACTTGGATGAAGATACTGTGAAACAAATTGTAAAAGGCTCTGATGTGACGATGCCGCTTGGTTTGTTCCAATTTGATGGAGAAGAGCAATCGGTAGTCATTGATGGTAATATCGCGACTGTTGAAGATTTGGAGAACATACTGATTCCAGTAATGCCAGCTAGTACTCCAAGCGCTGCAATACAACCCGAAGCATCACCTACACCCTCTGTCGGCACGAATCCTACAACTGCACAACTGCCTTCAATTAAACTGGGTGAGATCGCAACGATTGAACATATCGGAAAAGCCGAATCCATTTCAAGAATGAATGGTAAAGAAGCGATCGCTGTTCAAGTTGTAAAATCTCAAAATGCCAATACATTAGTGGTGGTCGATGAAGTAAAAGACCTCATGAAAGATTTTGAAAAAGAGAACGATGGCGTCAAAATTTCAACAACACTTGATCAAGGTGAACCCATTCAACAATCCGTTGATACAATGATTAGTAAAGCATTGTTCGGTGCAATCTTTGCGGTAATTATTATTATGTTGTTCCTACGTAACTTTAAATCGACACTAATTTCAATTGTGTCTATTCCAATGTCTCTTCTAATTGCAATCATATTCTTGAATCAGATGGGTATTACATTGAATATGATGACACTTGGTGCAATGACTGTTGCAATTGCGCGTGTTATCGATGACTCCATTGTAGTTGTAGAAAATATATTTAGACGTATGTCTCTTCCAACAGAAAAGTTAAAAGGTAAAGAACTTGTACGAGAAGCGACAAAAGAAATGTTTAAACCAATCATGTCGTCCACACTCGTTACGATTGCAGTCTTCTTGCCAATCGCTTTAGTTAGCGGCATGATTGGCGAATTGTTCATGCCTTTCGCTTTGACTATCGTATTTGCACTGCTTGCTTCATTAATTGTAGCGATTACAATCGTGCCAATGCTTGCACATTCATTATTCAAAAAACAGCTTTACTCGACTACGAGTAGCCACAAAGAAAAACCGAGTAAAATGGCCGCTTCTTATAGAAAGATATTAAATTGGACATTAAATCATAAACTGATTACTTCTCTCGTTTCAATCGCACTTTTGGTTGGTAGCTTATTCCTTGCTCCTGTTATCGGTGTGAGTTTCCTTCCAGATGAAGAACAGAAAACAATGTATATTACGTTTACCCCAGAACCTGGCGAAACGCTTGAAACTGTAAACAATTATGTTGAATCAGCGGAAGAGTATCTATTGGATTTGAAAGATGTTAACGTCGTTCAAGCTTCCGTCGGCGGAGAAAATCCGATGGCGCCTGGCGCTTCAAACGGGGCTCTCCTGTTTGTGACGTTCGATAATGATACGGCTGATTTTACGAAGGTGAAAGAAACAACAATCTTAGAACTCCAAAAACGCGCAACTAAAGGTGAATGGAAATCACAGGACTTTTCAACAAGCGGTTCCAGTAATGCAGTGAGTTATTACGTTTACGGAAATAACTTAAAAGAAATTGAACCTGTTGTTGAAGACATCGAAAAGATTATGAATGATAACAATGACTTAAAGAATGTCAAAACAAGTTTAACTAGAAAATATAAAGAATATACACTCGTTGCCAATCAAGAAAAGTTAACACAGTATGGTTTAACTGCTGCACAAGTCGGAATGGTCCTCTATCCGAACAACCAGCAAGAAGTGTTGACTAAAATTGAAGATGGTAATAATACAATCGAAGTATTAATCAATGAAGATAAGAAAGAACATAAAACAATCACTGAATTACTTGAAGAAAAAGTACAGTCACCACTTGGTATGGAAATCGCCATTTCTGAATTAGTTGACTTACAAGAAGGCACAACTTCCGATACAATTTCCCGTAAAGATGGTAAATTATTTGCGAGTGTTTCAGCGGAAATAACAACAAAAGATGTTGCAAAAGCGTCTACAGCTATCCAGGAAAAAGTAGACAATCTCGATATCCCTTCAAATATAGAAGTTAATACGGCAGGCGTAACAGAAGATATCGCAGAGGCGTTTACTCAGCTTGGGCTTGCAATGCTTGCTGCCATTGCTATCGTGTATTTGATCCTGGTCGTAACTTTTGGCGGCGGACTTGCACCATTAGCAATCTTATTCTCTCTTCCCTTCACAGTAATTGGAGCGTTGGTTGGTTTATGGATTGCTGGTGAAACAATCAGTGTTTCGGCAATGATTGGGATGCTAATGCTAATCGGTATTGTCGTAACAAATGCGATTGTTTTAATTGACCGCGTCATAAATAAAGAAAATGAAGGAATGGCAACTAGAGACGCCATTTTGGAAGCGGGCACTACAAGACTGCGTCCAATTCTAATGACAGCACTCGCTACAATAGTTGCATTGATTCCTCTAGCTATCGGTGGAGAAGGTAGCGGACTCATTTCCAAAGGACTTGGTGTTACTGTTATCGGTGGCCTAACAAGCTCGACATTGCTTACACTAATTTTTGTTCCAATTGTTTATGAGTTTTTAGGGAAGTTCCGCAAGAAAAACAAGAAAATAGTATAACTTAGAAAATACCAGTCCATCCAGTGACTGGTTTTTTCTTGGTATCTCATTAACCTCGAATCATTTGACTTTTCATTCGAAACCATGTAAATTATTCATTAATATGAATAGGCGATGAAGAGAAAAGTAAAGTGTGTACATTTCTGACAGAAAGCTTCGGCAGATGAAAAGAAGCAGAATGGTTCCACTAGAAAAATGGTCTCTGAGCTCTTCATTGAACGTGCAATTTAGCATTAGTAGATGTTTGCGGGTTTTGGTACCCGTTACCAAAACCACAGTTTAGAATCCGTTATGATTGGATTCTGCACTTGTTGAGGCTACGCATGTGAATGAGTAGCGAAAAAAGGTGGTTACACGAGTTTATATCTCGTCCTTTTCAATCGATTGGCGATTGATTTGGGCGGGATTTTTTTGTTTAGAAGTACATATTATATAAAAATGAGGAGTGGTTTAATAATGACAAAAGGTTTATTAGTTTTTCAATCGGATTTCGGAAAAAGTGATGGTGCAGTTAGTGCAATGCATGGAGTAGCAAACTCAGTTCAACGTGGAATTCCGATTTTTGAGATTACACATCTAATTCCTCAATATAATATTTGGGAAGCGTCCTATCGTTTATTGCAATCGATTGGTTATTGGCCGAGCGAAACCGTATTCGTATCCATCGTAGATCCTGGTGTAGGTTCTGATCGGCGTGCTGTAGTTGCAAAAACAGCAAATGACCAATACATCATTACACCGGATAACGGAACATTAACGCACGTTTCGCAATTCATCAACATTACTGAAGTCCGGGTAATCGATGAAACAAAAAACCGGCTCCCTAACTCTGGCGAATCCCATACGTTCCATGGCCGTGATATTTTTGCTTACACGGGTGCCCGGCTTGCTGCTGGGGTAATCCAATTTGAAGATATTGGTCCTTCAGCTGATCCTTCAACGATTATTACACTACCTTTAAAAATGTCGACAATTACGAATGAAACAATTACAGGGATAGTCGATATTATCGATCGCCCATTCGGCAATCTGTGGACGAATATTAGCAGGTTACAATTCGGGGAAATTGTGGAGCAGTACGGTGATTCAATTGAAGTTTCTATAACAACAGATGGCCGAACCATATATAACAATATAATGACCTTCGGAAGGTCATTTGCAGATTTGCATATCGGTGAGCCCCTCGTCTATGTAAATTCACTCGACAATATCGGTATCGCCATCAATCAAGGTTCTTTTGCGGACGCATACCGTGTTGGCACAGGAACAAACTGGGAGGTTGTTATTCGTAAAACAACGCGAATTGGGTATGAATAACTTTTTATTATTCCAAGAAAACCATTATACCAATCAAAAAATGCTAACGCGGAATTCATTCCCACGTTAGCATTTTCCTTTACAAGAATCGATTGTCTATTTCTTCATCGTGTAATTTATCACCAAATAATTTTTCCAATCTCACTTTTGCTTTTAATTTCATATCAGCGTCAATATGAGAGATAACCTTATATACAGCAGTTGCAATGACACTCGCATCATCAACCAATCCGACTGCAGGTATAAAATCTGGAATGAGATCGATTGGGAATATCAAATAACTAAGCGCCCCTACAATTATCAATTTCGTTGATTTTGGTACCGCTGGACTTTTCGCCGCATAATAGAGGAGCAAACTGTAATAAACGGTTGTCTTCCCTGCTTGCTTCCCGTGCTTCTTCACTTTGTTCCAAAAGTTTTCATCAGAGTAATGGTTTTCTGCCACATGGTTAGATAGTTCCGGATTGAAATTCTTCATAGTATCTTCATAATCTTTTTGTTTTTTATGCATACCTAAACCTCCACCTTAAATGTCCGTTCCCTTAATTGTACACGGAACAGCGTGGAGTGTCATTCGACAGGATACGCGAGTTGCCTATAAAATACCATTTCATTACATAACCAATTGCTTATATGGTGATGAATGAAGTTTGATTAAGCCTTAATTTTACGTAAGAGGAAGTTTATGAATCACAATCCAACTTGAATAGTATTTAAAAACGCTTGCCAAAAGTTTCGGGAGATAGATTTTGATTTGAGTAATACGTTTGAAGTCCAAACAGCAGAAATTGAAGCTCAAGGTTAAAATCTGAAAACTGTAGAAGCAATGCGCGAGATTGGAATTGATATTAGCGAATAATCTTCTCAGCTAATTGATGAAAATGTTCTAGTTATGGCTTAGTTACGTCATCACACTATGTGTAAATCCTAACGACAACTGTCCGATAACTCCTCCTCACATCTCTCACTTGCACTGGGGTTTCAATGATCCTGCTCGTGCGACAGGATCTGAAGAAGAGAAATGGATGGTTTCTCCAAAAAGTACGGGATGAAATTAAAGACCGAATTCAGAAATTTGCTGTGTCCTACAAAAGAGTGTGTGTGTGAAATTCTAATAACATTAGGATTTCATTCTCTGTTTTTTGACTTTCCTAATCCATGCTTACATATGATGAACTACCTCATATAAAGGAAAGGATTGCTGCTATGGATTTACCTGTATCAATTGCAACAAAAAAATTGCCCCACGCTATACCAAACGTCAAAGTCTATTATCCAGTTGTTACCCAATTGCCCAACTCAAATGTTCAAAGCAAAATTAATCACGCTATTATATCTGCACTGAATAAAATACTAGTAGAGCAAAGTTTTTACGATAAAGACCTTGTGGAATTATTAGCCTATTACGAGTTAAAAAACAATCAGCGCGGCATACTCAGTTTGAATTTAATCGTTTATTCATTTACAGGCGGTGCGCATGGGATGACTATCATTAAGTCACTCACATTTGATACAAAAACAGGTAAAGCGTATTCGTTGAAAGAATTATTCAAAACGGACAGTGATTATGTGAAAAAATTGTCAGGTATTATTGAAGAAAGAATTAAAGATTGGGATATCGACCTTCTAGATCCTCCTTTCAAAGGTATTCGCGGCGACCAAGACTTTTATATTGCAGATACATCTCTTGTCATCTATTTTCAGCTTTATGAAATCACGCCATACTATTGGGGATTCCCTTACTTCCCGATTCCTATACTGGATCTCGCGGATATTATCCAACCAGATGGCCCACTTGACCGTATGATGGCGTTCACTTAATTTCACAGTAATAAATAGCCTAATTCTAAGAATCCTATACAGTATTAGGCTTTTCTCTTACTTTTTAAAGTAAATTTAAACATAATAGAATTACACCCAATCTCTTGCTCATAATAAATCTCCTATCGTGTCGATTTATTATTAGTTCGTTTGGCAAACGAGTAAGTTTCGCTTCTTCTGCTTGATTACGGAGTTAATTGAAGTCCGCTTCCATTAGTACTTCACCAATCAGTCGACCATTAATGACTAGATTTGCGTAATCATCAAATAACGTTGGTTCCATATTAACTATAACGAGCTTTGCCCCATTTTGTTTTGCTAGAAGCGGAAACTGATTTGCGGGTGTGACAGTCAGTGATGAGCCTAATACAATGAATAACTCGGCCCGTTCGCTTTCTTCCACTGCCTTCATGAAAGTATCTTCCGGTAGCCCTTCTCCGAATAGAACAACAGATGGTCGCAATTTTCCACCACATTTACAATAGAAACGTTCTTCTTCATACATCTCATTTCCGAATTCTTTCCCACAAGATTCACAATGGACTTGTTGCAGCGTGCCATGCAGTTCCATCACATTTTTCGAGCCAGCAACAGAATGAAACCCATCAACATTTTGGGTAATTACCCCTTGTATAAGCCCATCCTTTTCCCATTTAGCTAAGATACTATGGCCTTTATGCGGTCTACAATCTTTTACTCCAAGCACACGTTGACGGTAAAAGGAAAAAAACCGTTCTACATCAAGATTTAAAGCTTCTGTACTTGCAACTTGATCAGGACTTTCATTTTCCCATAGCCCGGTTTTTGCAGACCGAAAATCAGGTAAACCGCTTTCTGTGGACATACCAGCACCTGTATAGACAATAGTATAATTTGATTTCTCCATTAACTCCGCCAACATTCGAAGTCCTCCTTCTTAACAAACTTCAATAATTAGAGATTTTTCATTGTTTTTCGGCGAATTAACTGCAGAAGAAACAATGTATGCCTCCATTTGTTTTTCATCGAATGGCATCAATAGACTTTTTAATAACTCGATATCTTCAATTTTAGGATCAAGCCAAGCCGCCTCATTTTCACGTTTTAGTATGACAGGCATACGATTGTGAATAGGTTTTACTAACTCATTTGGCACTGTCGTAATGGCTGTACACGAATGAATGATACTTCCATCCGTTGAAACCCATGACTCCCATAGACCCGCAATAGCAAATACCTCATCAGATTTCAATTTGATGCGCATTGGTACTTTTCCATCCTCTACTTTCTGCCATTCATAAAAGGAGTCCGCTGGAATAAGGCATCGTTTCTTCTTAAATGAATTTCGAAAACTCGGTTTTTCTGAAACAGTCTCAGCTCTTGCGTTGATCATTTTATATCCAATTTTCTCATCCTTTGCCCAAGGAGGGATAAGCCCCCACCGCAAATGACCCAATCGATTTTTCCTCCCATCATTGATAATGGCAACAACTTGTTGGGAAGGCGCGATATTATAACTCGGAATATAATCATTTTCCTGAAATGCTACTTCAATGTCAAAGCGTTCGATCATTTCAAAATAAGGGGCAAACAATGTAAATCGACCACACATAGAAATCCTCCTTTGTAAATGGAATTTGTTTACCTAACTCTACCATTGTTGTATGTTTGAATCATGTGAAACGTCGTTAACTGATGAGTATGTAGTCTAATAAAAAAAAGTGCAAGCCCTAATCACCTAGAGGCTTGCATTTTTTGATTATAATTTACTTTTTCTGTTGGTTCCTTCTTTTAGATGAAGGTACTTGCGGTTTATCAGTTCCTGCCTTTTTCTTCGCTTCCTTTTCCACACGTTCAAAATTTCTAATATCTGAAGGTCTGACTGTAATAGGTTCCTTTTTCAACAATTTCCCCATTCCGAATACCAGTAGTAGAAGGAGTACCGTGAATGGCAAGGCAGCCACTAGAGAAGCGGATTGGAGCGCATCCAGACCTCCCGCGTACAATAACACCGCTGCGATTGCGGACATAAGTACTCCCCAGGTCATCTTGACAATTAGGGGCGGAAATAGACTCCCATTTGTTGTCATACTAGCAAGGATATATGTTGCAGAATCTGCGGAAGTGACAAGGAATGTGAATATTAATAGAATTGCCAAACCAGACATTAATCCTGTAAAAGGCATGTGTTCAAATGTCGCAAAAATTGCCGATGTAACATCCGCTTCTACAGCTTCTGCTATTTTTGTGCCGTTATTCAAGTCACTGTATAGCGCTGTCCCACCCAAAGTTGCAATCCACATACATGCGAAAACCGGTGGAAGAACCATCACTCCAACGATGAATTCTCGAATCGTTCTCCCTTTGGATACACGTGCAACAAAAGCGCCCACGAAAGGTGACCAAGCAATTGTCCATGCCCAATAGAATATTGTCCAGTCTTGTACCCAGCTTCCTCCTTGATAAGGTTGCAAACGTAAACTGTATTGAATGAAATTCGTTATGTAATCACCAAGTGCTAAAGTGAACGTTTCTAAAATAAATACTTTTGGACCTACAATAAAGAAGAATAATAGCATCGCAATTGCCAATACTAAGTTGAAATTCCCCAAATACCGAATACCTTTATTCAATCCTGAGGATGCGGAAATCATATAAGATATAAATACAATAAAAATGATGATTAACTGTATAGTGAACGTACTTTCAATCTTGAAAACTGACTCTAATCCCCCACTCATTTGTAAAATTCCGAGCCCAAGTGAGGTGGCAATACCCATGACAGTTGCTATGACAGAAAAGGAATCAATGCCAATCTTCACTTTTTTATTGTTTCCAATGAGTGGTTCTAATGCAGTTGAAATGAGTCCATCTTTTTTCTTTCGGAACTGCAGAAAACCGATTACTAATCCAACAATTCCAAAAATTGCCCATTGTGAAATGCCCCAGTGGAAGAATGAGTAACCCATCGCAACCCGCGCCGCCTGTTCTGAATGCGGCTCGACGCCCTCAATCGGTGAGGTGAAATAATGACTCATCGGTTCCGCTACACCCCAAAAAACAAGACCTACTCCAAATCCTGCCGAAAATAACATACCAATCCATGTGAAAAATGGATAATCAGGTCGCTCTTCATCTCCACCTATTCTAATTGCACCAAATTTACTGATTGCCAGACCAGCTAGAAATACGACTATAATAAATACAGTAAGCAGGTAAAACCAGCCAAAGTTCACCGTTGTAAAATCATACAATAAATTTGCTACATATCCGAATTGTATCGGTGAAACCGCTCCTAATAGCACTAGCACAAAAATAACTGATGCTGAAATTGAAAATACTGGATTCTTCCAAAACTTTTTGTCCAAAGAAAACCGACCCCTATTAATTTAGTTAATAACTATATACCCTAAAGCACTTCACTCTAAAGTGCAAATGTCTACCTAAATGAAATATATTTAAAATATCTCAGTTTTCTTCAAAAAAAAAAAAGATGAACCCATATATTCCAGGTTCAACTTTCACTTATCTATTTTGAGCGCTAATGCCTTCTTAGGGGGAGCCGAAGCCGTTAGACTAGCGGTTAAACCACTTGAGGCGGCCAAGAAAAAGAAATTGTTTAAAACATATTTTTATAGGGAATGAGACTATCTAGGCGGAGTGCATCCTATCAACTCGACTTTTCTATCAAATTATATTGTTTGTTCGTTTCTTTTTCTTCTTCGTATAATTAGTAAATAAAGGATAAATACAGCGAATACTAGAGCACTTGACATGACGTAAACTGATTGATAACCATAATGGAAAGCCACCAAACCTAAAACGTACGATCCAAGAGCAAGTCCCGTGTCAAAAAACGTGAAAAATGTAGCAGTCGCATACCCACTTCTCTCATGCTTTGTCGACTGTACAGCAAGTGTTTGAAAACTAGGTATGAGCGCTCCATAACCAAATCCAATAAACGCTCCTGCCACTAAAAAGGACACTGCCGAATCCATATTTGCTAATAGGAAAAGACCAAGTGCAAATGAAATAAAACCGGGAATGATTACATATTGTGAACCTTTTTCGTCAAATAGCATACCTGTAAATGGACGAGTCAGGAGCATCACAGTTGCAAACACTAGAAAAAAAGCGCTCGCGAGTGCTAGGAGACCTTTTTCCTGTGCGTAAATTGATAGATACGACAATACGCTTGCATATGACAAAGCGATTAAGCTACCAAGCATAGCAATCGGCAACGCTCCTTTTTCAAATAAGTCTCCTATTTTCAATTTAGTTTGTCCAATACTTTTTGCTGAAACATTTCCGGCCGGCGCCAATAAGGATGTAAGGACACCTATAACCATTAGAATACTTAGAACAATAAACAACACATCGAACGAGTAATTTTGAATTAGATATAACGCAATTAATGGGCCAAGAACAACAGCTAAATTGGTCGACATATTAAAATAACCAAGGCCCGCGCCTCTTCGTTTCATCGGTACTATGTCTGCAGCTATTGACAGCGCCGCCGTAGTGATAATGCTAAACCATATCCCCTGCACAAATCGCAATACTAGAAGTCCTGCAAATGGTTGGATAAAATAATAGAGGATTGTGCATATCAAATAGAGGACTAGGGCACTCCATAACATTTTCCGCTTCCCTACAATATCCAATATCTTGCCCGTAAAAGGTCTGACAACAATTGCAGATAGTAAGAATATCGTCATTAATAAACCCGCTTCTTCGTCTGTGCGCTTTAACACGCCAATCGCATATAGTGGCAATGTAGTGACGAGTCCGTAAAATACGATAAAAACTGAAATATTTGTGAAAAATAAACTTATAAAAGGTTTTGTCCAAATGGGTTCTTTTTTCACTAATTTACTCACTTCTTTCCTTATCAAGGCTTTTTAATAAACCCATTAATAACAGCTCATCTTCTTTTGACAGTTCTTTTAGAAACTCATTCTCAAATTCAATAATTGATGCCTCTATTAGCGGGAACTTTGTTATCGCTTCTTCAGAAAGACATACCACTTTTTCTCTTCGATCTATTCCTTCAAATGTCCTGACCCACCCGAGGTCTTCAAGGCGACTGACAGTCCTCGTAATTGTTGGGGCTTCCACATTTAAATACTTCCATATATCTGTTAATTTCATTTCCTCATGCTGCTTAACACAATATAACACCGTCCATTGCGCCGCAAATAAATCATACTTTTTCAGCGTTTTATTTAACTCTTTACTCAACATACGGGTCTTTTGAAATAGTTCATGAAATAGCGGATTCATCCATATTAACTCCTTTGTTTACCTAGCTAACTATTTAATCATACTTCGCCAACCTAAGCTTGTAAAGTAAACAGAAAAAAACAAGCAATCCCAATGTACGGGGATCACTTGTCATATTAATTCAATAAGTTTATAGGACCTTTCCACTTCATCTAGATGAATAGTGTAAGTAATGATACTGCCAACCTTAAAATATATGGAAATGAATTTTAACAATAGACAACTAATTTCTAAGTATCTATGCACATGTTTAGCTACGACTATTCAAATAGCTGTACGTCATGATCCAGCCCACAACAATGGACTAGCATTGAATGAAGTTGCCCCCGATGATGATAGACATGAGCCACTATTTCTAGCAACCATTCATATCTTGAATATGTAGTCCCCCAATAAGAAGTCATTTTCATATGCAATTCTTCAGCATTAAATGTGGCGAATTTTTCTTCTAAAAAAGTATAATTACTCAACAATGCATCTTTAATTTCTTCTAGAGAAGCCAATTTAATCGTTGAATAATACGCTGTCATTTCATCCCTGCTTGCACCTTCAGCGATTTGGTAATCTGCTACACAAATTGTTGCCAAATGCTCCAATAACTCTCCAATTGAATATTCATTAGGCGTAGGTCTAATTTGTAATGAATGGTCATCTAATTGATCTACTAACTCACTAATGGAGTTAATGGAAACCTTCAGCTGGTTTAGTGCATATCCACAATATTTATTCATCACGTTTCTCCTTACAAAGCAGTTTCAGCCGTCATTTTCCGATCACGTGGTAGCGCTAAACCGACAAGACCAATAATCGGCAAGAATGAAACGATAATCATTGTCGGGAAAATACCAAGCTGGTCCATCAACATTCCGATGACGACGGATCCAATCGCTCCCATACCAAATGCCAGACCCACTGTGAGCCCTGCCATCGTCCCAATTTTGCTCGGAACGAGTTCTTGAGCATAGACGACCGTAACTGAAAAGCTGAGCATAATGAAAAACCCAATGGTCATGAGTAATAGGGCAACAGCCCATAACGGGACGTATGGGAGCAGTAGACATAAGGGTATCGGCACAGCGAGCGAAAGAACTATGATATTCTTTCTACCAAATTTATCAGCCATTGGCCCGCCGAAAAACGTCCCCACCGCTCCGAGTGCAAGAAACAAGAATATGTATAATAGCCCTTCTTTATCAATAAGATTATACTTATCCATTAAATGAAAGATGAAAAAGCTAGTGATATTCGTAACGTAAAATGAACGGGCAAAAATGATGACAAGCAGTAATACAAGCGCTGTTCCCACTTGTTTTTTTGTTAGCTTTCCTATGGATGATAGCAACACTTTCTTGCGATTGTTCAACTTCTCCTGATCAAGCTGTTTTTTATACCATGCGGATATTTTTAGTAAGATGAAAATACCAAGTGCTGCGACAAGCATAAATAACGCCGCTCCTATTTGTCCAAGTGGCACTAGAATAAATGCACTGATCAATGGGGCTAGTGCCTGTCCAGAATTTCCACCTACTTGATAAATAGATTGAGAAAGTCCACGCTTCGATCCTGCCGCCATGAAAGATACTCTTGACCCTTCCGGATGAAAAATTGCGGAACCGAACCCGAGAAACATAACAGAGACAATAATCATCCAGTAGTCCGGGGAAAGGGCAATCCCTCCTATTCCTACAAATGAGAACATCATCCCTATCGGTAATGCATATGGTTTCGGTTTTCGGTCACTGAAATACCCGACAACCGGTTGTAAAACGGATGCAACCATATTCAAAGCGAAAAAAATGAACCCAAGTTGAGTGAAGGTAAGTCCCCTTTCCTTTTCAAGGACGGGAAACATTGCAGGAACCACTGCTTGCAGCGTATCGTTCAGCAAATGGACACCACCGATTGCAAACATGATTGGATATACGGGATTTCCCAGTGGACCTGCTTCTTTTATTTTTGTCATTTGGTTCTCACGTCCTTTCTTTGCTGATAAAAACTTCATAGAACAAGTATATATCAATTTCAGAGTATTTGGATGCTTTATAATTCGAAATAAATGATTATAGCTTCTTATGTCGATATACTTATGTAGTAATGATTGACCACCAATAGAAAGAGGCGACTCATCAAAACACGAAGAAGCATTCCACTAGTAACGGAACAGGCTGTACCAGTGGATCTTATTGAAAAGATTATTGAATCGGGTACTTATGCACCCAACCATCATAGGACGGAACCTTGGCGATTCTTCGTATTGCGAGGAAATGGCAGAACAAAGTTAGGTAAAGTCCTAGGAGAGATTACAAGTGCTGAACAGGAAGATCCGCTGTCCGAGAGTAGTCAATCGAAAATTGAACGAAGCAAAAGGAATCCCCTGCGCGCCCCCGTTATTATCGCGGTTGGTATGGAACCGGGAGAAAAAGAGAATATCATTGAAAAAGAAGAATATGCCGCTGTCAGTAGCAGTATCCAAAATATGCTGTTGACTGCTCACGCGTTAGGCCTAGGTGCAATCTGGCGAACAGGTGCAATTTGTTATCATCCGAATGTAAGAGACTTTTTTGGACTATCCGAAAAAGGTGAAGTTCTTGCATTTATCTACCTCGGTTATCCCGAAATGGAACCGAAGTCTTTTAAAAAGACCAATTTTAGTGAATTCACAACTTGGATTGATTAAAAAAATTTGAAGTAGTCATAATATAGAAATGAGGAATCGAAATGGAAACGAAAAACAACATGATGTGCGACTTAGAAACAGGCATATGTGGGCCTGGTGGTGATACCGTAATGGAATTCATCGACCTCTCTGCACCTACCAAAAAAGTCGATCTGTATTATGTAACGGATCCAATTTGTTCCCATTGCTGGGCATTGGAACCCGTACTCCGCAAATTTGAATCGCAATACGGTCAATACTTCAATATGCATACATTGATGGGTGGATTATTGGAAAACTGGGATGGCTTTTCGGATACTGCAAATGGCATCAATGGGCCTGTGGACGTTGCCGATCACTGGAGAGAGGTTGGTGAACATTCCCGCATGCCGATTGATGGAACTCTCTGGCATGATAATCCAATCAAATCTTCCTTCATTCCTTCCCGCGTTTTTAAAGTGATAGATCAGCAAAGCCCGGATCTTGCAAACGCATTTTTACGACGTGCACGGGAGGCTCTTTTCGCTTTCAATAGAAACATTGCAGAAGACGACATGTTAATAGAGCTTGTCGATAGTGTCGGACTTAACGGGGAAGAAATCATTAGACAATCGAAACTGCCAGAAGCGGAAACTTCTTTGCATGAAGATTTTCAGCTTGTGCGGCAACTAGGCGTTCGTGGCTTCCCTACAATCGTTATATTGAATGAAGAGAAAAAAGGTGTCAAAATTGTAGGAGCACGTGCGCTTGAACAGTACATTGCAGCACTACAACAAATCCTCCCGGGGGATACTATACAACCGAAACAACTATCCAACTTATTGACCTTAATCCAAAAAGAGAAACTGTTATTCTCACGTGAAATCGAAGAGTTTTTTGCAATTGAGGAAAAAGATTTTGAAGCTTTCGTAAGTGAACAATTGGTCAATACCGATTTTGAAACAAAGGAAGTACTTGGCGAAAAGTATATTACAATCATCGGATAGCACTACTCGATGATCAATGCAGCGAGACATCGATAGTATTTGAAATCATGAATAATGACAAAAACAAGACCTAGTGGATCGACACTCGGTCTTGTTTTTGTATCCCCTCTTTCACTATCCAACTCCAAATTCCGGTTAAGTTATTCATTCATATCAATCATTCCTAGTTTGTCTCAAAAAACATATCCGCGAGCTTATTTTTCATCATTAATTTGGCAATACTTTAGGATAATCATACAACGGCGGAAGGGAATGCTTTCATGTTTGCTTTGAATGGGGATACTATGCTTTATTACTTTCCTTTCTTATTAATATTAATTACGTTTGAATTGTCTTTGTCTGTTTATAAATCCACTGGTTTAGAATGGACAACTAGAATTGCAGGCGGAAATTTTATTGTCAATGTACTTTGGACTGCGCTACTTTTGTCCATTATATTAAATCCGAACTTGTTCAATCCTGAATTTGTACCGTATATGGTAGAACTCTACGACAGCACTACAGAGAAAATCACTTTCATAATCGACATAAGTAAGACTTCCATCTTATTAGCGATCATCGTGACAAATTCAATTGATATTTACAACGGATTCAATAATGTCGGAGTTAAAGAAGAAACATAAAAGATTTAATTTCATTCAACATATTTGTTCAATTCAGCTCCATATTTGCACCTCTTACTTTCCCAGTTTTAGCTACAATCAGACTCATTGTTAGACCGGCAAAGAACACTGTCGCAATTGACAATACTATGTGAATTGAAGGTATCAGCAGACTTCCTATTGTAACAATCAGTATATCAACGCTAAATATCATAATGCCTGGATTAATCATCAATTTTCTTGCGAACATTTGGGCCAGTAAATCAGTTCCTCCAATACTAATGTCGAGACGGAGCATCATGCCTATTCCCGTACCGATAATGATTCCGCCACAAATCGCGCTTACTAGTGGAACAGTTACCAATTCCCTTCCAATCATATGTAATGGATACAATAGATCTATAAGTAGGGATGAAAGTAACATGCCATGGATTCCGTGGTAGAAAAACGAACGATAGTACTTCCAAGCCAACATGAAGATTGGAATGCTTACGATAAGAAACGTAAGACCCACCTTAACATCCATCGCATAATGAAAAATCAAACTAATCCCAAGTGCACCGCCATCCAACAACTCAAACGGAACAAGAAACATATTCACACCAACTGCGACTAACAAACTGCCTAGAAATATAGTTAACGCTTTTTCGAACATGTACACAGGATCCCACCTATTTTATTTACTTTATAGATGTATATGATTGACTTGGACATTTCTTAACCCAATAACGACAATTCATTATAATTAAAGAAGGAACTGGAATTAATCCCTTTAAAATAGTGCAAAGAATGAATGAAATACCTTATTAAGGTAAATCAGCGGTTGAGTTGCATCGCCTACGTTTCGTCACATCAAAGAGGAGGCTATCATTTGTCTGAAAATCCATCTAATAACAAATCATCTGAAGAACATGAAGACACATTGACGAATAGACAGGGGCACCCTGTTACAAAAAACCAGAATATAAGGACTGTCGGCAATCGAGGTCCTGCCGTTTTGGAAAACTACGATTTTCTGGAGAAGATTAGTCACTTCGACAGAGAACGAATTCCTGAACGCGTCGTTCACGCTCGTGGAGCGGGCGCACACGGCTATTTTGAAGCATATGGAACAGCTGGCAAGGTACCGGTCTCCAAGTATACACGCGCGAAACTTTTTCAAGAAAAAGGGAAACAAACACCTGTATTTGTTCGCTTTTCTTCCGTAATACATGGTGGGCACTCGCCTGAGACACTTCGTGACCCACGTGGTTTCGCCGTAAAGTTTTATACAGAAGACGGTAACTGGGATCTTGTCGGGAACAATTTAAAAATTTTCTTTATCCGAGATGCGATTAAGTTTCCCGATATGATTCATGCTTTTAAACCCGATCCAATTACGAATATTCAAGACAGTGAACGATTTTTCGACTTTTGTGCGAGCTCACCTGAATCGTTCCATATGGTAACATTCGTTTATTCACCTTGGGGCATTCCTGCCAACTACCGCATGATGCAAGGCTCCGGTGTCAATACGTATAAATGGGTGAATAAGGACGGGGTCGCTGTACTTATTAAGTATCATTGGGAACCGAAACAAGGTATTAAAAACTTGACACAAAAAGAAGCAAGTGAAATCCAAGGAACTAATTTCAATCACGCGACACAGGATTTATATGACGCTATCAAAAACGGCGAATATCCCGAATGGGAGCTGCTAGTCCAAGTTATGAGCGACGATGAACATCCTGAACTTGATTTCGATCCGCTTGACGATACAAAGTTATGGCCTGAGGATCAGTTTCCTTGGCTACCTGTCGGCAAAATGGTCCTAAACAAAAATCCTGAAGATTACTTCACGGAAGTGGAACAAGTTGCATTCGGTACAGGTGTCCTTGTAGATGGCCTCGATTTCTCTGATGATAAAATGCTCCAAGGGCGTACATTCTCCTACTCTGATACGCAGCGACACCGCGTCGGTGCAAACTATTTGCAACTTCCGATCAACGCACCAAAAAAACGGGTTGCGACGAATCAGAGCGGTGGGCAGATGCAGCTTAAAGTTGACCGAGCCCCTGGTCAGAACCCGCATATTAACTATGAGCCTTCAATTTTAGGCGGATTGAAAGAAGCTACACAGGATGGAACAGAACACTCACCTTACATTCAAGGTAATCTCGTTAGGGAGTCGATTGATCGACAAAGCAATACAAAACAAGCAGGGGATACGTATCGCATGTTTGAAGACTGGGAACGAGATGATTTAATATCAAACCTGGTGTCAGACCTTTCCAATTGCGACCAGCGCATCCAAGAAAAAATGATTGCTCTTGCAGAAGAAGCTGACGAAGAATACGGGCGTCGTTTACGTGACGGATTGGCCCACTCGACAAAAGAAGGTTCGAGTCAAAAACCTCTCGGTAATAGAGACGGTGATAAGGCACCTGATGAAGCGGTGCGAAAGGGTCATAAAGCCGATCCTTATTAAAAAACAGCTCACTCGAATGGGTAATTCCATTTGAGTGAGCTGTTCTATTTCAGGTGCTTTTGCATGAAAGAAAGAGTTCCATTACTATGACTTCTTTTTTGAAATTCTCTACCAATGTACATTGAGGGTTATTCTTTCCACTCTTTATTTCACACCAAAAATTATTTTTGGTACACTGAGTTTATAGATTTTTTATCGGAGGTGTTTTAGGTTAAGAAGTTCAGCGAAACTGTTAAATCTATCCTAACTAATCCTTATATAATCATTTTGACATTCCTATTCATCAAAATAATCGGCTTCCGATTGGTCGTTTTTCATAATAAATCCATCTTACATATTGCACTCATTGAATTCCCTCTATGGGCATTCTTCCTGTCTCTAGTTATTTTCTTAGCAAGAAAACGAGTATGGACGGGAATCCTTCTATTTAACATTACATTATCCGTCTTATTCATAGCGATTATCTACTACACACGTTACTTTTCAACGATTCCTTCCTATTATGACTTACGTCAGATTTACCAGTCAAATTCTGTGGGAGGAACTATCGGACTTCTTAGCAAGCCATATGATTTTCTATTTTTCCTAGATATGGTGCTGATACTTCCCATCGCTTATTACTTTACTAACAAAAATATTAAACCCTCATTCAAAGTCGGCAGGCGTTTAACCATACTATTCGGCGGCATCAGTCTCATTACAACGTTATTGGCATTCCGGCAACCACTCATCGATGTTTCATATTTTGCAAAAGAGAATGGCTATTTGCAATCACAAGCCGTCCAAGTTTTCACACGTGGCTTCGGAATTGCACTTGCCTCTGATGTTAATTTATCTGAAATTGACATTGAAAAGCTAAAAGGAAATGATTATGTCCCAGCGGATAAGCATGCCTCGTATGGAATTTCAAAAAATCGACATGTTTTCGTCATACAAGTTGAATCGCTGCAAGGCTTTGTAATCGGTGAGAAAGTGAACGGGCAAGAAATTACACCGAATCTAAATGCCTTATTGAAGGATAGTGTCTATTTTGATAATGTCTATCAGCAAATCGGTGCTGGCAACACATCCGACACTGAATGGCTTATGCATACGTCCATCTATCCCGAAGGCATGGACCCGACCGTCAATGTCTTAACTGGTGATCCCGTTCCCTCCCTCCTACACACTTTAGGGGAAAAGGGTTATGGAACGGCCACGTATCATGCAGATAGCATCACCTATTGGAGTCGTGATAAACTATACCCTGCACTCGGTTTTGATTATATCTATACAGATGAAGAAATTCCGGAAAAACTAGAAATAGGCTTCGGACCGGCAGATGAAGTGCTGTTTGATTTCGTTTTAAAACAACTGCCTCCGCAATTAATAAAGAACAAAAAAATGTATTCTAACATCATAACGATGACGAGCCACACTCCATTTGAAATGCCTGAAACTCTTCAGTATCTCACACTGCCAGGCAGTTATGACGACACGTATGTTGGCAATTATTTTCAATCCATCCGATATACAGATGAACAAATCGGGAATTTTGTTGATACACTGAAAGAGGATGGTCTGTATGATGAGTCGCTGATACTTATTTACGGGGATCATTCAGGAATTCACGGGGCTCCTGTCACAGATAAAGACGAGTCAATACTTTTGGATTTGCTCGGTCATCCCTATAACTTGTCTGACCGTTTTGTCATCCCGGTCATTTTTACTGGAGGTGGACTTTTCAGCGGTGAAACGATTAACCACTTGGGCGGGCAAGTTGACTTGATGCCGACCTTATTGAATTTGCTCGGAATCCAACATCATGAGCAGATGATGGGTCACAATTTGTTTCACTACGAAAATAATTTACTTGGTATGCGTTATTACTTGCCTGGCAGTTCTTTCATAAACAATGACTCACTATACGTTGCACCAAGTGCTAGATTACCCGCAACCCTCTATAACTTGGAAACAATGATAGAGAAACCACGTAACAATAAAACTCAGCAATCTATCGATAACACGCTACAAATCATGCAACAATCAGATCAAATCTTAAACTCCTATACTACTCGAAATAAAAAAGCCAATCACAATAAGTCTGGTAGTAAGTGATTTAATCCAAGCGATAAGCTGAAAAACTTAACAATGATTAAAAGACACGTTCCAATATATGGAGCGTGTCTTTCGTTTTCACTATTAAATCCATCTACCAACAATCGGATAATCGTACGATTCCCCATTTAGTGCCTTAATAATTCCAATGATTGGAACGATAAGCCACATTAAAAGAAACCCAAGAATTAATGGAATACCAATAATTACGACTATCAGTAGTGCAGATACGAAAATCAATGCTCCCATCACTAATTGAAAAAGGATTGCTTGTATTGCCACTCTTTTAACTTCTAAATCATCAATAATAAGATAAATAACGAATGGAACCAAAAATGGAGCGAAAAAAGCACTCGCATGAACCAATACTTTTAAACCTGTCTTTTCCAAATACAAAAACCTCCCCCATTTATTCCATTAGCTTATAATACGGTTGAAAGAAGGGGAAGTTTCATTTATCTCAAGATTCACTATCACTCTTTTGTTCATGCTGCAAATTTAACCAATGCGTTTTATAACCTTCATCTTTTACAATTCATTGAAAGTGCAGAAACGTATCATCAGCAAAATACTCTTGCGATAAAGGTTTTCCATGTCCCGCCAAATTATCCATTCGGCCACGTTTTGTATATTCCTTTAGAATATCACCTATTAACTCATTGTATGGAGGATTCAACTTATCTTCGCTCATACTCGTTAACGACTCTTTTTCTACTATTTTAAAACTTTCATTATTTCACTGCTCCCTGTTGTATAGTCCAGTTTCATCCGTTCCAATTCTATCTTCATCTTTTCTGTTTCCATGATATAGTTTTGCTGTTTCAGTTTTTCCAACTCAATTTCATCGCGCATAAACTCCCCTTTTATTTTCACAATACGACGCTGGTGATCAGTAACAATAGCAATAATCGGTACACACATGACAAGCCCAACAATTATGACTCCTTCTAGCATATAAATCCCCCTTTACCATATTGTTAGTTCCATTGTACATTATCGGAATTATCAGTCACAGGAAAGTTAATTATTTTATTCAACTTAAATAAGGGTACGATAAAAATTTCGGGGCATACTTTTATAATACATTGCAAGAAAGGCGGGCAAAATGTTGAAATATACACTTGAAGAAGCAGTGATAAAATATGCAATTCCAATGGATTCTGATGCGGAATTTGCCGCACTAATCGATGCAATTGGAGATGCTTCGATTGTACTATTGGGTGAATCGAGTCACGGTACTTCTGAATTCTATAAAATACGTGCTGAAATTTCTAAGAAGTTGATTGAGCAAAAAGGATTTACGGCCATTGCTGTGGAAGGTGATTGGCCTTCTGCACAAATAGTCAACCAATATATAAAGGGTTACAGCGAAAGTGATGCAAGTGCACAAGAAATAGTCAAAGCATTTAAAAGATGGCCAACTTGGATGTGGGCTAATGAAGATATAGCTGATTTTGTTGAATGGTTAAAAACGCATAATAACAATAAAAACCCGGATAGAAAAGTGGGTTTTTACGGCATTGATATATATAGTCTATGGGAATCGATGGAAGAAATTATTAGTTATCTAACAGAGACTAATCCTGAAGGTGCGGACCTTAAGCTTGCGAAGAAAGCTTTTTCCTGTTTTGAGCCTTTTAACGGTATGCCGGATCATTATGCAATTTCCACAGCACATTTTTCACAAGTCTGTACTAATGAAGTTAGCGAATTACTATCGTCAATTCATTCGAATATAAAAAACTACGATGAAACCAATGAAGCCGATTTGAATTTAAAAGTGAACGCAATTATAGTTGATAAAGCTGAGGAATATTACCGCACCATGATTAAAGACAATACACGATCCTGGAATATCCGCGACGAACATATGGTGAATGTAATTAATGAAGTGAAAAATTATTACGGAACAAATTCCAAAATAATCGTTTGGGAGCATAATACACATATCGGAGACGCACGTGCCACAACAATGCAAGACGATGGAATGCTAAATGTCGGTCAATTGCTCCGCGAACAGTATAAAGATGACGAAGTCTACGCGGTGGGGTTCGGTACACACCAGGGCACTGTCATTGCAGCCGAGGAGTGGGGTGTCCCATATAGAATCATAAATGTACCTCCTGCACGAAAACATTCTTGGGAAGCTTTGCTACATCAAACAGGAGCATTCGATAAGTTATTTATCTTTGACGAAGAAAACAAGGAACACTTCATCAGCTGGATTGGTCATCGAGCAATTGGAGTCGTTTACAACCCTGAGAATGAGGCATACGGAAATTATGTTCCTTCCCAAATGGGAAATCGATATGATGCATTTATATTTATAGATCAAACCAAGGCACTCACCCCGATAGTTGAAGCATAGAAAAAGAACAAGCCAGTTTGAATACTCAATTTGGCTTGTTCTTTTGGCTTCTTACTTTAGATATGCAAAGCGTCAATTACAACGGCATTTCTATCAACGTTTCATGGTGATTAAGTCGCTCTCGCGTTTTCCTCCAATAACAACGAGTAAGATGGTTGCGAGGATTTCGACTATTGTCTTCATTTTCATTTCCCTCCTTGCCCCCTATCTTGTTCTATATAATTATAAGGAGCTGAAATCAGTCTACCCAACTGTTTCATTTGGCATTCATTTTCAATACTCTTTAATTATTTATATACTAATACGAAAAAAAAGCCGACTGCCTAATGGCAATCAGCATGTACTATTATTGTTTTAATGATTATTGTGCAAAGGTGGCTGGCATGACAACTGCAACGACTTCTCCTGTTGCAACAAGTGACTCGTCCGCTAAAACCTCAACTGATACCTTAAATTTCTTTGGATGGATTTCTTCTACTTTACCTACCGCTTTTAATAATGTTCCTTGTTTAGTAGGTTTTAAGTAATTCACGTTCAATGATGCAGTGACGAAACGTGGTGGTTCTACTTCGCTCTCCGGTTCATTACCGTTTTTCCGGTGCAAGGCAAGCGCAGCCGAGCCCGTCCCATGGCAGTCAATAAGCGAAGCAATAAGTCCCCCATAGACAAACCCTGGAATTGCAATATGTTTTGGTGACGGTTCGTAAAAAGTTACCGTCTCCTCCCCCAGCCAACCTGTACGGAAGTGGTAACCGTCTTCATTTAATCTACCGCAACCAAAACACCAAGAAAAATCATCAGGATAGTTATCTTGTATTGCATTTACTACTTCTCTTTTCGTCTCCATTATTCCAACCTCCCCCATTCCATATTAATTATAACATTCTGATAAGTAATTAATCATACAAAATATCTTTTAAAAACTTTTCTCTATGATCAAGGAAGTATTTTGTAATCTGATAGTGCTCTGTCATTTCATATTCCGTTTCTTTTATCACTCCATCATCAAAACTCAAAATGGTTGCATCAGGATAGCCTAAAATGATTGGTGAGTGAGTGGCGATGATAAACTGACATTCCTCTTCTTGGACAAGATCATGCATGATACGCAGAAATGCCAACTGCCTTTGCGGTGATAATGCGGCTTCGGGCTCATCCAACAGATAAACGGCTTTTCCATTGAAACGATTTAAAAATAATGACAGGAAGGATTCCCCATGTGACTGTTCATGTAGAGACTTACCGCCATAGCTCTCAAGCGCGGCTGCTCCTAAACTGTCAATATGTGAAGCAAAATGATAAAAAGATTCGGCCCGTAAAAAGAACCCTTTTGTCACTTTAGGCATCCACGACAAGCGTAGATACTCACTAATCGCACTTTCAGATGCGTCTACATCGTAACTATTATTTCTTCCGCCACCCGCTGAATTAAATCCGCATAAATCTGCAATCCCTTCAAGTAACGTTGATTTACCCGACCCATTTTCTCCTACAAAAAACGTAACGCTTTTCTTTAAATCCAGTTTTGACATTGATTGAATAGATGGAATTGAAAAAGGATACTCATCTAGTGAACTTCCTTCATCATGCATTAGCGTAATTCTTTTCAAAAACAATTGCTCACACTCCCTTCTATTAACCTTTTTGTATGAATAAGCATAATAGTATTGGTCACAGTACTATTCAAAACACAATCGTCTGCGTATACTACATAAACGAGTTACAGGAGGAATTGAAGATGATAATTAGAGGACTTATACTGCTTGCCATAATGATGGGTGGAACTTACGCAATGGTCCAGTCCCTCCACGATTACGATGACAAGGAGTTTATAGTACTTCTCGACGCTATTCAAAACCCTTTCACTTCACTTATACTAACAAAAGCTTCCCCCCTCGGCTACAATATCGAATATACCAAGGATGAAGATAAAATTGAAAGTTTGCTTAATTTTCTCCAAGACTATAAAATCCGGAAATTGAAGCCGGAAGATATTAGACTTGAGGACAATATCGAAGAGTACAGCATTATGTTACAAGATGAAGACGGTAACGAAATTACGATTATCCTAAATGAGAATTTAATCATCCAAAACTCATTACTCTATTACGAAGTCGTTGACGGACCACTAGATGTTGACTGGTTAGTTCAGTTATTTATAAAATAGGTAATTTGCAAGGACAAGAAACCTGAAACTTTCTTGTCCTTTTTTTGTTGACTTGCTTATCGTTTTTAATACAATTGTATATTACTCGTTGAATGTTTCAGCTATCGTATATACTTGTTAATAGGCATTAAAAAAGGAGTGCATTTCCGTGATGGAATTTAAAAGTATCGATGATCAAGTCATTCAGAAATATCAGCAGGATGAACAGCTGATGATCAGGTTATTTGTGCAATGGTGTTCAAATAACGACTTAAATCCACATGTACTGTATGGCAAAGCTTATCCAGAGCAACAAGAAAACGAAACGATGAAAAAAATAATAGAAGAAGCAAAATTTGAAGAAGAAATAGACATTGACAATGAAACAATGCTCGATGTATTGCAGCTTTTCGGCAATGATGAACTTGCTTTTGTCGTAACCGATGAAATTCAAAGGCTTTCAAAGTAACGCTTTTATCTTTCTGAAGGTTAAGAAAAGATAGACTCAATCTTTTATTATTATCAATTCTCCTATATACTAATATTTAGTTCGACATCCGTAATAAAAAGGAGTGATTCGATTGGTTAAAAGTATGCCACTGCGTTCAGAAGTACAGCTAGAAGAAACGTGGAATTTACAGGATCTTTTCAAAACTGAAGAAGCATATAACAATGCAATAATCGAGCTAGAAAAGGACGTTGAAGTATACGTTGAACAATTCAAAGGAAATATTAAGGACGCCGCTTCTGTAAATGACGCACTCAAAGGCTTTGCAGCAATTTACGAACAAATTGTTCCTGTCGGTACGTATACAAGTTTATCGTTCAGTACGGATCAGACAGATGATGAAGCACAAATGCGTTCAAGTAAATTCGGTTCTACTGCGGCAAGAATGAACAGTAAACTTTCCTTCATTGACAGCGAACTTTCCCTCTTACCTGTCGATGTATTAGAAAATGCAATGAAACAATCTGATGTGTTCAAAAATTATTTGGAGAAATTAATCCGTAAAAAGAAGTACCAATTGCATCCTGAGGTTGAAAAAACATTGGCTGCGTATTCATCAACATTCAACGCTCCTTACGGCTTGTATAATACGACGAAAATGGTCGACATGTCGTTTGATGATTTTGAAGTCGATGGAAAAATGTATCCATTAAGCTATGTATCGTTCGAAGGTGACTGGGAATCGGAAGCAGACACGGACAAGCGCCGCGCTGCGTTTGACGCATTTTCTGCAAAATTAAAAGACTACCAGCATACAACAGCAAAAACGTACGATATGCATCTTCAAACAGAAAAAACAACATCCGATTTACGTGGATATGACACGATTTTTGACTACTTATTATTCAATCAAGAAGTTGATAAATCCATGTATGACCGTCAAATTGACTTGATCACGAACGAACTTGCACCTCATATGCGTAAATATGCAAACCTTCTAAAAAAAGTCCATGGACTTGATAAAATGACTTTTGCCGATCTGAAAGTTCCACTTGATCCGACTTATGAGCCGAAGATCACAATTCAGGAATCGAAGAAGTATATAGATGACGCTCTTGCAATCATGGGCGAAGACTATGTTAACATGGTGGATCGTTCGTATAATGAACGATGGATAGATTTTGCTCAGAACAAAGGTAAATCGACGGGTGCTTTTTGTTCGAGCCCCTACGGTAACCACCCATATATTCTCATTTCATGGACCGGTAGCATGGAAGACGTATTTGTACTTGCTCACGAACTTGGTCATGCAGGTCATTTCTATAATGCGAATCGTGAGCAGAATGTATTCAATGCACGTCCATCCATGTACTTCATCGAGGCCCCTTCAACGATGAATGAAATGCTTGTTGCAAACCATTTGTTAAAAAACTCGGATGATCTCAAATTCAAACGTTGGGTCATTTCATCCATCGTTGCACGCACGTATTATCACAATTTCGTGACACATTTGTTGGAAGCTGCATATCAGAGAAAAGTGTATGAACGCATCGATTCAGGTGGTAGTGTCAATGCGGGTGTCTTAAATAACTTTAAACGCGGAGTCCTTGAAGAGTTCTGGGGGGACACTGTAGAGATTAATGAAGGTGCCGAGCTAACATGGATGCGCCAGCCCCACTATTACATGGGCTTGTATCCATACACATATAGTGCTGGACTTACGATTTCCACACAAGTGTCTAAACGTATTTTGAAAGAAGGTCTACCTGCTGTCGATGAATGGCTGGATGTCCTCAAAGCGGGCGGTACAAAATCACCTGCTGAACTCTCAAAAATGGCAGGTGTGGATATTACAACAGAACAACCATTACGTGACACAATTGCTTACATCGGTGATTTGATTGATGAACTCATCGTTTTGACGCAAGATATCGAAGCAAATGAAAAGGCGAATGTCTCACAATAAATTCAAAAAAAGCTGACGAAACCGTAATGGTCTCGCCAGCTTTTTGCTATCTATTTTGAAATTCTTATTTCATCCACTCGGGTTTACCAAAACCTTCAAAATCCGAATCAATCACTTTTTCAAATTCTGCTGACTCTACGATTTCAATAATATCTTTAGCAAATTGTTTATCGGTATTTTCCGTTTTTACTGCAACAACATTTCTGTAAATATCGAGCATATCTTCCAGAACCAACGCATCCAATAAATTCATGCTTGCAGCAAGTGCGAAGTTTCCAGGAACGGCTGCTAAATCAGTGCCATCAAGGGAGCGTGGAAGCTGTCCCGCTTCGATAGGTTGAAATACTAAGTTCTTCTTGTTCATTGTGATATCCTTTTCGGATACTTTTAATACTTCTGCATTAGGATCGAATTCAATCAGACCCACGTCTTGTAACACTAATAGAGCACGAGCCCCATTGACAGGATCGTTTGGAATGGCAATTTTTGCGCCTTCCTCAATTTCTTCGATAGACTTGAATTTATTGGAGAATATCCCCATTGGAGCTGTTGGAACGATAATCAGTGGTGACAATTCCGCTTTAGTTTCTTTCACAACATTCTCCAAGTAAGTCGTGTTCTGGAACAAGTTTGCATCAATATCACCACTTGCTAAGGAGTTGTTCGGCTGAATATAATCGCTGAACTCGACTAGTTCCACTTTATATCCTTTTTCTTCAAGTCCGGGAATAATCGCCTTTTTTAACATATCGCTGTACGGTCCTGCAGTCGAACCAAGCTTCAAGGATTTATCATCAGATGCTTCTTCTTTACCACCACAAGCGGCAAGCACTGTTCCAAGTATAATGACTACTACAACAAATAGAAACTTTTTCATAATTTTTTCTCTCCCTATCATCTTTTATCAACAACTTTTGAAATACGATCTCCTGCAAATTGAATTAGTTGTACAAAAATTATTAATATCACGACAGTGACAACCATAATCGTATTGTCGTAACGATAATAACCAAACCGGATTGCTAAATCGCCGATTCCTCCACCGCCGACAACGCCTGCCATCGCCGAATAGGCGACTAAACTAATGACTGTCATTGTCACACCTTGAATAATACTTGTTTTCGCTTCCGGCAGTAGCACATCTTTGATAATCATCCATGGCGTCGCACCTACCGCGATTGCAGCTTCAATGACACCTTTATCAATTTCACGTAGCGAAGTCTGCACGATTCTAGCAAAAAATGGAATCGCAGCAGCAGATAACGAAACGCTCGCTGCGCCAGGACCAATCGGAGTTCCTACTATTAAAATAGTCAACGGGATCAGCGCGACTAGTAAAATAATGAACGGAACAGAACGGACCATATTGACGATAAAACCGAGAACTGAATTCAATACCCTGTTCTCTAAAAACAGTCCTTTTTCCGTGGTGAACAATAGGATTCCTAACGGCAGTCCAATAACTAGCGCGATGGCAAGAGAAATACCTATCATATAAAGCGTCTCACCAAATGCTTTCGTAATATCAGGCATTAGCTCCATAACATGTTGAATATCAATTCCCATATTCAATAACCTCCACTTGGGCAGCCCGCGATGACATATAGGCAATGGCCTTTTCTATTTCGTCATCTTCCCCTTTAAGTTCCATTAAAAAAGTACCTAGAGGCATTTCTTGAATATATTCAATCGAGCCATGAAGGAAATTACCTTGTACCCTAAATTGCTGGACCATATCTGAGATAATTCCCTCGCCCGCCACATCCCCTTTAAACATAACTTTAACGAGTTGTCCCGTACACCTACTCAATATTGCTGATGGAACATCAAACGATACGACACTACTGATAAACTCCTTGGTTAATGTTTCTTGAGGGTTTGAAAAGATATCATATACTTGTCCTTCTTCAATCACTTTGCCATTTTGCATAATCGCCATTCGATCGCAAATTTCCTTCACTACATTCATCTCATGCGTAATAAGAACAATTGTAATACGCAATTCCTTATTGATTTTTTTCAAAAGCCGTAAGATTGATAGCGTTGTATTCGGATCGAGTGCGGAAGTTGCTTCATCACAAAGCAAAACGGATGGGTTATTCGCAAGCGCACGAGCAATGCCCACTCTCTGCTTTTGGCCACCACTTAACTGTGCAGGATAGACGTCACGCTTATCAGAAAGGCTGACCATTTCAAGCAACTCTGTCACCCGTGTATTTATTTTATCGGGAGATGTTTTTGCAGCTCGCAATGCAAATGCAATATTTTCAAATACAGTCTTTTGGCTGATTAAATAAAAGTGCTGAAAAATCATTCCGATTTTCAAACGCGCCAGACGAAGTTTATTTCCTTTTAGATTCATCAGATTTAAACCGTCGACTAAAATCGTTCCACTCGTTGGTTTCTCCAATAAGTTGAGGCATCTGATAAGTGAGCTTTTCCCTGCGCCCGAGTAACCGACGATTCCGAAAATCTCTCCTGTGTTTATGTCTAACGACACATTATCAACGCCGGTAACAACTCTCTCTTTTGTTGTATATACTTTCGACACGTTTTGTATTTGTATCATATAAATCTCCTCTTTCTTTAAATGGAAGTATGAAATCTCTGGATGCCTGACCATATAAAAATGCTTCTTTCATAATAAGAAAGAAGCACCGAAAAAGGTTTCAGCTCATCTTTCAGAATGAATTTCACTCTGTAGGAGTTAGCACCTTCCTTGCTTTACACAAGGGGTTGCTGGACGTCATCGGGCCTATCCCTCAGTCTCTCTTGATAAGTACCATTATATTATTGTTTTGATGATATACCATTAATAGTAGTCATTTCTAATTAATTTGTCAACCTATCATCATGCTATCCTTTTCGGAAGTATTGTCAATTAAGTTGCATTCCATGTATACTAACCTTAAAATAATAGTTTTTTACTATATAGAAAACGGGGTTATTAAATGGCACTATCAAATCGATTAAAAAACTTACCGCCGCACTTTTTCGCATCACTTGTACGAAATGTTGAAGAAGCTCTTTCGGAAGGTCGAGACGTTATTAACTTGGGGCGTGGTAACCCCGATCAACCTACTCCACCTCACATTGTAAAAGCACTTCAAGAAGCGGTTGAAGATCCAGCAACACACGGGTACTCCCCGTTCAGAGGAACGCCCGAATTAAAACAGGCGGTTGCCGACTTTTATAAGCGAGAATACGATGTTCAAATTGACCCGACAACAGAAGTCGCAATTCTATTTGGTACAAAACCCGGCTTGGTTGAGTTACCGCTTGCCATAATGAACGAAGGTGAATTACTTTTGCTTCCGGATCCTGGATATCCCGATTATTTATCAAGTGTAAGCTTGGCAAACATTAAATATGATTTAATGCCATTGGTAGCTGAGAATGATTTTTTACCTGATTATAATGCCTTAACGGAAGAACAAAAAAAACAAGCAAAATTAATGTATCTGAACTACCCGAACAATCCAACCAGCGCAACTGCCAATATACCTTTCTTCGAAGAAACGGTTGCATTGGCAAAAGCCAATGATATTGCCATCCTTCACGACTTCGCTTACGGTGGAATCGGTTTTGACGGCGTTAAGCCTGTCAGTTTCCTACAGGCGGAAGGCGCTAAAGACGTTGGCATTGAAACGTACACGTTGTCAAAGACCTATAACATGGCCGGTTGGCGGGTCGGCTTCGCTATCGGTAATGCCGATATCATAGAAGCAATCAACTTATTACAAGACCATCTATTCATTGATATTTTCCCGGCTGTTCAGCGCGCGGCTGCGGCTGCGTTAACAGGAAGCCAAGATTGTGTAGATGAACTCGTATCCCTCTACGAAGGTCGCAGAAATGTCCTAATTTCCGAATGTAGACGAATCGGTTGGGACGTCGTTGCCCCAACAGCTTCTTTCTTCGCTTGGTTGCCTGTTCCAATAGGATATACAAGTGAGTCTTTCACCAATTTACTATTGGATAAAGCGGACATTGCCGTTGCACCAGGGCACGCCTTCGGAAAACATGGCGAAGGTTATGTACGCGTAGGCTTATTAGTAGAAGAAGATCGTATAGTTGAAGCAATTGCAAGGATTGAAAAACTCGGTCTATTTTCTTAATGATTATTGTGTATGTTGAAATATAGAATCATTTTAACTTCGCTTGCGCTAAGGAATGGCTCTGGCTGCCCTTGAATGGAGCCTATGCACAGTTTATACACCGTATTCACTATTTCCACTCATCTAATTACCAAAGTAAGGGATCAAAACTTGTGTAGTTTTGATCCCTTACTTTTATGTTAATTCATATTAAAATTTAATGTTATCCGGGTCTGGACCAACTCGATGATTCTTATTCAAACTATCGATGCGTGCCATATCTTCTGCTGTTAACTTGAAATCGAACACGGTAGCGTTTTCGGCGATGCGATGTTCTTTCGTAGATTTCGGAATTGTGATAACGCCATTTTGTAAGTCCCAGCGTAAAATGACTTGGGCTATGGATTTACCATATTTATCGGCAATTTCTTGAAGTTCCGTATTATCGAGCAACCCTCCCTGCATAAGCGGAGACCATGCTTCCAATTGAATATCATGTTGTCGGCAAAATGCATGCAGTTCTTTTTGTGTCAAACGTGGATGATATTCCACTTGGTTTAGCATCGGTTTAATTTCCGCATCTTTCATCAAATCTTCCAGGTGATGAATCTGGAAGTTACTTACACCGATTGCTTTAACCCGACCATCCTTATAAAGGGTTTCCATTGCGCGCCATGCTTCTTTATATTTACCAGCTACTGGCCAATGAATTAGGTATAAATCCAAATATTCTACACCTAGTTTAGTTAAGCTTTCTTCATAAGCTGCGATTGTCGTTTCGTACCCCAACTCTGAATTCCAGACTTTTGATGTGATGAATAGATCTTCTCTTGCAACTCCAGATTCCGCCATTGCTTGACGAACACCTTGTCCCACGCCAACTTCATTGCCATAAATCGCGGCTGTATCGATACTGCGATAGCCATGTGTAATTGCAGTTTTCACTGCATTCACCAGTTCTTGTCCCTCTTTAACTTTAAATACCCCAAGACCCAACCAAGGCATTTTCACGCCATTTTGCAATTTTGTTGTTGATTGTAAGTTGTTCATAATTCAATTCCCTCCAATGTTGTAATTACCACTATATTGCAATCATTTCTCATCTAAAATTGCTTCCTTATTCAGGATGTACCTAGTTTTTGCTGATCTTTCCTTTCCAGCGCTCCGCTGATTCCTGTTAATAGTGCGGCAACCAGTACCATTGTCCCTCCAATCCAAGCCGTATGAATAAGCCCGATTGAATCTGTTACTACTCCGCCTGCGTAGGCACCTATAGCAATTCCCGCATTAAATGCAGCTATGTTCATTGCGGAGGCTATGTCTACTGCACCTGGCACAAAACGTTCGGCTAACATGACGACATACACTTGAAGTCCCGAAACGTTCATAAATGCAAACAAGCCCATGAAAATTATTGTGATAAGACCTGCGACCTTAAATGGTACCGTAAACGTCAAAACAATAAGCACAATTGCCTGGGCAATAAACATATAGAATAGCGAGCCGATCGGGTTTTTATTTGATAGTTTTCCGCCTATCATATTACCGATTGCAATCGCGATTCCATAAACAAGTAAAATCATCACGATTGTTCCTTGTTTAAATCCTGTTATCGTTTGAAGCATCGGTGATAAGTATGTGAATACGACAAATGTTCCTCCGTACCCAAGTGCCGTAATCGTCAATACTAGCAATATCCGACTATTTGTCACGAGCTTGACTTGGTTCCGAATAGATGTGGGTTTGCTTTGACGTAAATCGGATGGTACAAGAATACTATTCGCAATTAACCCTATAATCCCTATAATTACGATTGCCACAAAAGCATAGCGCCAACCAAATTGCTGTCCAATAAATGTACCGAATGGAACTCCTGTAATCGTAGCAACTGTGAGTCCTGTAAACATGATTGAAATTGCGCTTGCTCTGCGATTTTCGGGAACGACGTCAGCGGCAATCGTCGATCCAATCGACATAAATACACCGTGTGAAAATGCAGAAATGACACGGGCAAGCAGTAAGACCGAAACACTTGATGCACTTGCCGCGATGCCGTTCCCTATAATAAAGACTACCATAATCCACAGCAGTAATGATTTCCGCGGCATTCTAGAAGTGAGTGACGTTAAAATTGGCGCACCAACCATTACGCCTAGTGCATAGAGCGAAACAGTCAGCCCAGCTGTTGTAACCGATATATCGAGATCTTGAGAAATCAGCGGCAATAGCCCCACACTGATAAACTCCGTTGTTCCAATTGCAAATGCACTGACAGCTAAGGCAAGCAGTGCAAACATACTTCTCTTTTTATCTAAAGTCATTCTTTTCCTTTCCTTTCTATTCCCACGTTATATGATTAAATCGACGAAGAGCTAAAATTTATATCGTGTAACCCACCGCTTATGTTAGTATGATTCACAAGGGTCATAAAGAAAAGTACGCACTTTAAAGTGCTGTAGGTACCAATTAGTGATATAGGTACTTTTAGGTTCCTATAGAGGAGGATTATAATGACAAAAAAGAAGTATAATATATCTGTCGAAGCGACATTAGAAGTGATTGGCGGAAAGTGGAAATGTGTGATCCTCTGCCATTTAACTCATGGTAAAAAACGAACCAATGAATTGAAACGACTCATGCCTGATATTACGCAAAAAATGTTAACGCAACAATTGCGTGAACTGGAAGCGGATGGCGTTATTAACCGGATTGCATACAACCAGGTTCCCCCGAAAGTGGAGTATGAGCTAAGTGAATATGGTTTAAGTTTAGGGAGCATTTTGGATGCGCTATGTGCATGGGGTGATGTTCATATCACGAAGGTATATGGAGATAAATTTTCTGTCCTAGGTGATAGCGTTTTGAACGATAAGCTGAGATAACTGACTGCATAAAAAAGAGATTCCATTCACACGGAATCTCTTTTTCCACTTTGCGGGGAGGTTATTTTCAACTGCATTATTTTCATTGTCATAACATCTCTGCCCTTCTTTGTGGTGCGTTAAAAATCACTCTTTATGATTTTTTCAAGCTCACCATAATCCTGATTATAGCGAATCTCTTCTATTTTACCTTCCTCGGGTAATACTGCAAGGCCCGTTATCTCGGCTTTCTTTTTGTTGCCGCCCTCTTTTTTATACTTTACATGAACCGTAAAGCCGTAATCACTGGGCCGATCCTCGCTTTGTTCCACATCAATCTTGTCGACAGTAATTTGATAGCCTGAGTTATCAGCTGCAACTTGATAATTCAAAGGGTAAATTAGAATGTGTCTGTCATATCCTAATTCGGTGAAATGCGGTCCGTATATCTTCTCCAGATAGTTGGTGAACTCTGTATCATCCGGCGGTGTATCCGGATTGTTGCGTTGTTGTTTTATCAAATCGTTAAAAATTCTAGTAAATTCCTTGTCGGGAGCAGTAAATTCATGTTCAAGTACAGTTTGAATGGCAACCTTATTTTTGTCTTCTGGTTCCGTTACCGAACATGCTGCAATCAGCAATGAAAAAAGTGCGAGGGAAAGCAATAATCCGATATCTCGATGTTTGTTTCCCCTTTGAGTGGTAGATGGATCCCTCCTAAAGAATTTACGATACATAAAGTCAACTCCCCGTATAATGTATGGTCAATTTATTTCACAAAGATAGTATCTACTCTTTATTAGCCACAGCTTCAAACGTTATTGCCTGTTTTGGGTTCACCGGATACTCCCCAAAATTATAGTCCGAAGAAATTGTGATATTTTCAAACCCTATATCTTCTAAGATTAGTTTGAATTCTTCTATTCCATACCAGCGTAAAGGAAATTGTTCAAGTTCGGTTTGTAAAAGCGTACCGTTACGCCATTTCTCATATCGCCCATGCGCTATTGAGTACTGATGGATATAGTCAATTTCAACAGTTTTTTTTTCCAATGTGATACTATCACCGTTTGCACATTCCCAAGTTCTAGTCGAGACTTTGCCTATCGTGACATCGGACTGCATAAATAAATCAACAATTAACCTTCCACCATCTGTAAGATGATGGTGAAAGTTTTTCAACGCTTCAATAGACTCCTCTCTTTTATGCAGTAACAAAAATGTACCCGCAGGGATAATTATGGCATCATATTTCTGACTTAATGAAAATGACTCCATATCTCCTTCGAAAAGGTTAGGAGTTAGACTCCTTTTTTCGCAGTTGGTACGACAGATAGTTAACATATCAGCCGAACTGTCAAATCCATCAACCTTAAATCCTTTTTCCATAAGTGGTATCAAGATTCGACCTGTACCGCTGGCGGGTTCGAGAATACGCCCTGTGCAAGAATCTAATCTATTTAAATAATATTCCACATCCCCGAATGAATGCCCTACAGGTTTGTCTAAATCATAGACTTCAGAGGATAACTTACTATAATAACTTAACAATTTACTTCTCCTTTCAACTTCCACACTTATTTACCATCAAATACAATTATTTTTAAATACTCCAACTATTTAAATGTATAGGTGACGGTATATTTAAGAACTAATCGCCTATAGCACATTAAAATGGTGATTTTTATTTTAACTTAATAAGATACTTTCGTACGGCAGTGCTAAATTTCACATTTATTCCCCTACAAAACCAAGCTGTACAGAATTCGTAATTTTTTGATAACCAATTTCCTGGTAGATTTTGTTCGATGTCTGATTCAATAAATCTGTATAAAGAACGCAGAACTTATATTCTTTAAGAAGTTCTTGTGTTCCAGTAGCAACCATCGTCCGGGCATAGCCTTTTTTTCTCTCTTCCCGAGGTGTAAATACGAGAGACACTGTAACGCCATGATTTGTCGGGCGCGCTTTTTTCATCATTGATACGACTTTCCCGCCATCCTCCCACAAAAACACTTCCTGTTCTTCTACAAATGATGCAACTCGTTTTTTTACATCTGCTTCAGCAGAAGATGGTAATTCTGCATCTTCTTCAAACAAGTTGTACCACTTTTCAATTAGCGGACAGTCATCTTTATCTGCAAAACGCCAGGAACCCGGGCTGTGCTTTAATGACTCATTTACGTTATCCAGTCGGTATATTCCTTGATCCATCAACAATTTATGAGTCATACCTATTTTCGCTTCCCATTTCTTTGCAAAAAAGTATGCCCATGGTTTCAAACTAATGATAGAACTAATTTCGATTCCAAGTTCCATTAATTCTCTAATTAACAAATCCATACATTCTTCCAACCTGTCTTCATCGGTAAAAACAAGGTTTAAAGGATGTGGAGGTGTCATTTGAAATAGTGCTAGCACTTCCCCATCCTCTTCAATTATTGCCATGAAGGGGTTTTCATACCTTCCTGCTTTGATAGCATTCAACACCCCTAGAAAAAGACTGTAGACATCTTCTTCTTTAAATAAAGTCGGTTCCGCTTTTAATGCGAATTCATTCACGTCTGTAAATTGCTTCAATTCCATTCCCACCAACTCCATTCACAGTAATTAGTTTCTTCGAAATCTTATGCCAATTTTACCATAAACGACCAGCACACTGTAGCGTAGTTTGAAATCCATTGATTAGAGGAAAGCTTTAAAGATTGAGTCTGACCAGTAAAGGGAGATGAAAACCATATTTGACTTTTGTCCAAAAGCATTGACGGAGGAACCAACCCCTAATCAGCTTGTAGATTGTAAGTTATGCGGTTTATATGAACACGGAACACGGATGGTCTGGGGTGAAGGTAATCCGAATGCGCCCATTATGATTATTCTCGATAATCCCGGAGCACGTGAGGACCGTGAAGGTGAGGAATTTCTTTGCGGGACACGGCAAACTCTACAAGAAGTTGCCAGCGAGGCAGGCTTAAAATTAGATGATTTGTATGTCACTTTTATCTTGAAAAGAAAACCCGTGCGCGCCTATGAAAAAGAGGTAACCCGTCAAATCTGTATGCAACATTTAGATCAACAGCTTACAGAAAAGAAACCCAGTCTAATTCTTTGCTTGGGAAATGTGGCGGTCCAATCTTTTTTTCAAAATATCGAAGCCGATGTGAAGTCATTACGGGGTAGTTGGCATGATGTACGAGGATTTCAGACGGCCGTCGCTTACCATCCACTTGCTGTTAGACGTCGACCTAACTTACGTTCATTATTTTTACAGGACTTGAAGTTCGTTGCAGAACGGTATGGTGATTTAGTTCGGTAATAGGCACCCTTTCAAATAATAATCTATTCATCCAACTCACTATAAATACAAAAAAGACATGCACCAGCTAAGATGCATGACCTTTTCTATGTATAATGAGTACTTCTCATTCATATTCACCAAAGCATCGGTTTTTGAACCATGAGCCAAAGCATAATCAGCATAAGACCAATATATATCCAAGAAGTTGTATTCAAACGATTAAGTATTTTATTTTTATCAATATCCGGATTTTTAAATTTCCGTAAAACAATTGTAAATCCTTTGGCCAGAAAAACTCCAGATAAAAGCATTACTGCAAGCGTCAAAATTACCCATGATGTATACCATGGCCAAGGTCCAAATATTAATAAGAGGGCACCGGTGTAGACAAGAGAATGTCCTGCATGCATGACGATGCGGATGATGACGTTGATAACGGATAAATAAGTTTCCTCTATTACAGTTTCAACGTCACGCAATCGCTTAATAATCGGCATTAATATAAATAATGGACCTATGGCGAGGACAGCACTGATAACGTGCAGAAAGACAATCGCACCATAGATTCCCGAATTCATTCAGAACGTCATTTCGCCACGGGGCTGTATTCATGCACCCATACGCTCATCGTCGGTATCCATGGCATTTTATCATGCATCGCAAGAATGGATTGTTTATATTCCTCCATCGATGTGTAGCCCTCTTGCTTTGCATTTTCGTCCGTCATTTCACCAAGCGTCTGTGAATATATTGCATCTACTTTGAACTCTTTACCTTCGAGTACCATTATTTCACCAAGATCTGCATAAACGCCATTACGACGTGTAGCCGTCTTTTCGCCATTTATCACTTTCTCAACGTCTTTTGGAATCGTAACAAGCCTCTCAATCGAACATGTTTTTTCAGGAATTCTAACATTTGATTGTTCACTCATGTAAATCGCCTCATTTCATAAAATAACAACTCCCTCTATCATAACTATTCCGAGCGAAATTAGCGAGACTTCTGGTCACCGATACTAAAATAAAGACAAAATAGGCCCAGTATCCAGGTAACCGGATACTGAGCCTTCACTTATCAGTAATTAAATCTGTTTCAACAAATTCGCCATCTCAATTGCAGAATTCCCTGAATCCCATCCTTTATTTCCAGCTTTCGTTCCTGCCCGTTCAATTGCTTGTTCAATTGTATCCGTCGTCAAGACACCGAAGATGACTGGGATGCCTTCCTGCAGATTGATGGCTGCGACTCCTTTAGCAACTTCATTACAAACAAAGTCAAAATGCGGTGTTGATCCGCGTATGACTGTGCCAAGTGTGATAACAGCATCATACTTGCCGGAAGCAGCCATTTTCTTCGCGATTAGCGGGATTTCATAAGCACCCGGTACCCACGCAACAGCAATATCACTTTCATCCACTCCGTGACGATGCAATGCATCTTCCGCTCCGCTCAATAATTTACCAGTGATGAAATCATTGAATCTAGCAACGACGATACCGATTTTAAGCCCTGTTCCAATTAAATGTCCTTCATAAATTGTTCCCATTATTATTTCCCCCTCAACTATTTAGTATATGGCCCATTTTACTTTTCTTTGTGTCCATATACGCTTTATTTGATTCTTTTACTGGCATTTCGATTTGAATACGCTCCGTTACTTCCAAGCCATGTCCACCCAGACCGGCGATTTTACGCGGGTTGTTCGTCAAAAGATGAATTGTTGTTAAACCGAGTTCCCGTAGGATTTGTGCGCCGATTCCGTAATCTCGGAGGTCATCCGGGAATCCTAATTTTTCATTAGCCTCAACCGTGTCGTATCCTTCTTCTTGTAGCTTGTATGCTTTCATTTTATTGACAAGACTGATGCCCCGCACTTCCTGACGCATATACAGCAGGACGCCTCTTCCGGTTTTTTCAATCTGCGTGAGTGCTGCCTGAAGTTGAGGGCCGCAATCACATCGGCATGAGCCAAAGACATCGCCTGTCAAACATTCCGAATGAACGCGGACTAGTACATTTTCAGCATTTTCAATATCACCCTTTATCAAAGCAATATGTTCATGCCCGGTTTCTGTTTCTTTAAAAGCGACTGCTTTGAAATTACCATAATCCGTAGGCAAATCAATATCCACGATACGCTCGACAAGTTTTTCAGTTTTTCGGCGATAAGCAATCAGTTCCTGAATCGTTAAAATTACAAGGTCATATTTATCCGCGATTTCTTTTAGCTGTGGCCCTCTAGCCATCGTTCCATCGACATTCATAATTTCAACTATCACACCCACCGGCTCTGACCCAGCAAGCTTCGCAAGGTCGACCGCCGCTTCTGTATGACCTGACCTTTTTAAGACACCGCCAGCCTTGGCAATCAATGGGAAAATATGACCGGGTCTTGTGAAATCAGTCGGTCTGGCTTCACTCCCCAGCATCTTCAACACGGTTTCTGATCGTTCAAATGCAGAAATACCAGTGTGACACTGCGCGTGATCGATGCTTATCGTGAAAGCTGTTCCGTTTACATCGGTATTATTATTTGTCATAAGTCCAAGATCAAGCTGTTGGGATTTCTCTTCATCTATCGGCACGCAAATCAATCCACGACCTTCAGTCGCCATGAAATTAATCATTTCCGGCGTTGCAAATTCACCAAGCGCAACAAAGTCCCCTTCATTTTCGCGATCCTCGTCGTCAACAACAATTATCGCTTTTCCTTTTTTCAGATCTTCGATTGCTTTTTCTACGGTAGTGTACATCTTTTTTCCTCCTTAACTGAGGAATCCGCTTGCGACAAGTGTATCCATTGTTAAACCGCCAGTTGATTTCTCTTTGTTAGTAGTAGTCATAAGCCGTTCAATATATTTTGCAAGCATGTCGCATTCTACGTTCACTTTATCCCCTGGTCTTTTCCGACCGATGATTGAGTCATCTTGTGTAACCGGAATTAGTGAGATGATAAAACTTTCTTCTGTCACACCAAAGACAGTAAGCGAAGTCCCATCCACTGTTACTGAACCTTTCGGGATGAAATACTTCAACAATTGAGGCTCGACACTGATTTCAACATAAATGGCATTTTCTTTTTGTCTTACTGACACGACTTCTCCGGTGCCATCAACATGTCCGCTGACGATATGTCCACCGAATCGACCATCTGCCGCCATTGCACGCTCTAGATTGACGGGACTTCCCGTTCGCAATGCATGAAGCGTTGTCGCCTTGACTGTTTCAGGCATGACGTCGGCAGAAAAATGATTACTTGAGAAGTCCGATACCGTCAAACAGACACCGTTCACTGACAAACTGTCGCCTTTTTTAACATCGCTCAGCACTTTAGCGCAACGAATTGATAGTTGCATTGAATTCGATCCTGGTCTGACCGCTGAAACTGTTCCTATTTCTTCGATAATTCCAGTAAACAATTATAGTCAATCCTCCTTCAGGAACTTGGCACGCAATCGAATATCGTCCCCGATTTATTGCACATTAAAAAAACGGAGTGATTCTCATCCGCCATCCTGTTCTGCGTGTCGTCCACATAGATAGATGCCTATTGCCAGTCAATCTCGGTGCCATTTACAAATACAGTTCATCCGCCAAGCCTTCAGTGATGAAACTGCAAAGGAAACGGCTGTCGCCTTCGACTAACATCTTCATGCTTCTAATCTTTACAAGACGATTTAAAATTACATTCAAAAAAGGTACATTTTCTGAGATCCTTTCAATTGAAACGAGAGGATATTCGAAAAAGCAGGTTCCGACTCTGGTGAATCGAGTGTAAAAAAAATTGTTTCTGTAGCGCAGTCAGTTACGACAATAGCTGTTTTGGGCGTCCTGAGATGCCGTTCTAAAATAGTTCGAATTGGATTCTTTCCACCATGGGGCAAACGGGTGGTGAGGAAAGGGTTATTGTGAAGTACGGTTTGTACGCCAACCAAAATAGCATCATGGATATTGCGGAGGTGATGGACTACGGTTCGTAATGCAGCCGAAGTAATCCATTTGCTGTCCCCATTCTGCGTTGAAAGTCTACCGTCAAGAGTTGCGGCGGCTTTCAAGGTGTCGTATGGTGTCCCGTATTTGCTGAAATACAAAAATGCTTGGTTTGACTGCTCTGCCTCTTGTTGTAAAATGCCGGAGATGACTTCGATTCCCGCTACTTTAAGAAGCCCGACTCCTGTTCCTTTTACGGAAGGATTCGGATGGAAAGACGCAACAAAGAAACGTTGAATTCCTGACGATCTAAGTAGATCTGTACACGAAAGTGTTTTCCTTCTATGGAAAAACTGTTCTAGTGCCAAATATAGATCTGCACCAACAGAATTCAAACCTGTCATCGTCAGTGCCTGCACTTCTGTATGAGGTGTTCTAGCTCGCAAATGTGCACCGGTCCCTAATATCAGACCGTCTTTCGCGCAAACAGCACCGACGAGTAGATTCGGCGAGGCTTGTCCCTGTGCAGTCCGCACCAGTTCAAGAGCAACTCTCATATAATGTTGAGGTTCCATTTGCATTCCCCCTTTCACTATTTGAAAGGGCAGAGCTTGCAAGCATAGTACGTATAGCCAAAACAATTCTCCCATCCAGACTGTAACTGTCGGTGCCGGAATTTCACCAGCTCCACCGCCTTCCTAAACGAAGAAGGACGGGTCACGGACTTACGAGCTATGCTCGATCACCGTCGGTAAGGAATTTCACCTTGCCCCGAAGAGTTTGTTTATACGTACCGATTTAAAGTTAACATACTTTTATAAAAAAAACAAAAAAACTCAGTTCGTTTCAAAACGGAACTGAGTCTCAGTCATCATTGTCCTTATTCTATTAAGTCTCCAATCGAATCGATATCAATGTATTACGGAACAACTTGACCAAATTTTGACACCTTCCTACTTACGCCAAGTTCTTCAAATTTACCAACGGATTTCCAGGATATGCATTGAACGTTTATGCTATCCAAGCTTCGAGTGGTGCCTCTGGACCAAAGTCAGCACCCCCTGTTGTGAATGGAGATTTTATTTTACCACTTTCGCTTTCAATTCAATTTCAACATTTCCTTTTATCGCCCGGCTAATCATACAGGATGTTTCTGCCTTTTCCGCAAGTTTATAAGCAAGTGCTTCATCCTTTTCAGTCGCATCCAGTTTCAAAACGATTTGGGGTTTATGTATAATTTTTTTGTATGTAATGACACCGTTTGTTACATCGACAATTCCCACAGACTCCATTGTCAACGCTTCCTTTTCAAGCTTGCTGCGTTCCATCATCGCAGCGAGCGTAATAATATAGCATGTGGCGGCTGCTCCTAATAACATTTCATCAGGGTTTGTACCTACTCCTGGCCCATCCATTTCAGGAGGTATTGACACTGTTGTCTTCAAATTCCCAGCATCAATCGTTCCGATATCATTTCGTAAACCTGGCCAATCCGCTTTCAAATAAAAGTGATGTTCTGCCATCGTGTATGCCCCCCTTATATTTTGTTGCTGTAATCATCTGTACAATTCTATTTTACACTTCAGTCTCAATTCGTAGTATTAAATTGATTGGCATTTTCCAATAGCTTATCTGAAAGTAAGGATAGCTCTGCTCCCGTTTTCTCAACTTCTTGCATCGCTTCGACTTGCTCCTGAAACGCCTGTATCATTAGCACTGCATTACTCTTATTTTTCTTTGAAACATTTCCCACTTGTTGCGTAGATTGTTCCAACAAGGGTAGGCCGCTTTCCAATAAGTCTAATTGTTCTTTCATAATGAACAACTTTTGATCCAATAGTCGAATATGATTTGTAGCTTCTTTAAAATTCTTACTATTTTCATAAGTCATGCTCTCAAAAGCCGTCGCTTTCTGTTTCATTTTTTCTATGTAAGCAGTAGAATTACCAACAGATTGTTCCATTTCAGAAATCGTTCCTTTTATTTCTTCTGTTGCATTGGCAGATTGCTCCGCTAAACGTTGTACCTCGTTCGCTACTACTATGAAACCCGCTCCTGCATTTCCAGCTCTTGATGCTTCAATTTTCGCATTTAATGCAAGCATGCGTGTTTGGTTCGTAATTTTGTCAATTGTCGTAACAACTTGTGATACAGACAAGAACTTTTTTTGTAAAGCATCAATCGTTTGAATGACGCTTTTCATACTATCAAAGAAGGTATGCATACTATTAGCAGCTTCGATTGTCGAATCCTCTCCAGCTTTTACGACTTGCTCCGTAACTGTTGCCACTTGAAATACTTCGTCCATTTTATTGAACATAACACCCATTTGCATTTTCATATGCTGAAAAGCTTGTTGCTGAGATACTGAAACTGAAACTGTCTCCGATGCAATCTTCTCTAACTCAGAAACTTGAACTTTTAAATAATCGTTTTTCGTTAGAAGTGTATTTGAATTCTCATTTAAGTGACTTCCGGTCTGCGCTAATTGTGTACTGGTGTTTTTAATTTCCACTAGCATCTGAGACATATTGTTGATCATCTTCTGGAAACTTTTTATAAGGGAATGAAATTCGGGTGTAGTTGATTGAATCGATAGGTTGACACTTAAGTCTCCCTCCCTGACCATTTGCATTTTTTGTTGTAATACAGTTATTGGTTTCGTCATTCGGTGAATCGTTGGTGTAATGACTAGTAATGCAATGATTAATGCAAGTAGGATTGACACATAAATTACCTTACTCATTTCTCTCGTATCAGATAAGTAATCGCTGTCTGGAACGACAATAACATATTCTCCGCCTAATTCTTGAATACGGAAAAAGCTAATGGTATATGGATTCCCCTGAATCGTTTCATGTAAAATACCTTTTCCTTCTTTACTAATTTTTTCTGCGATTTGATTAGACAACTTCAGAGTTGAATTTCCATTAACAGCAAAAGGGATCAGTTGATCATCCTTACCGTAAAATATAGTTGGATTATAACCATCTTGCGTTAGTGAAACATGTTGCCTTTTTATGACTCCCTCAAGCTCTTTCATAAAGTTTTCTTGATTACCTACATGCACTAACATCAATGTCTTCGCCATATCGTTGACAATTGTCACTTCTCGTTCCAAGTGTGAAGATACAAGATTTATCGTGCTGGTTTTCATTTTTTCATATGCTGTCAACCCTATCGTAATGGTAGATACTAGTAAGATAGCTAAAATTACACCTAGAAGTCGCAATTTAAATGAGATGGTTGTTAGCCTTAATGAAAAGACTTTCCTTTTCACTTTTTTAAAAAGGGACGAGCCCATTTTTAAAAATTTAATCCTTTTACTCCAAACAGCCTTTTCTTGTACCATTCGCCTCATCTCAACAAGCACCTCACAGGAATTTATACTCAATTTTCTCACAAGCATGTAAAAACCCTGTAAAAGTTGTGTAAAGTTTCTGTAATTTTTGTAGGATTTATGTTAGTGATGATAAAAAGGTCACTGAAAGATTTACGTATTGAAGATTTATCTGTTGATTACTTGCATGGAACATCTGGGCTTTAAAACCACCTTTTTTACTGGACTATTTTCGGCCCGCTTACGGCGAATTATAACGACACTTTTACTGAGGGGTGAGTGTGGCATCCTGTTGTGACTAATTGCCTGCCGCGTTCCTTGGGAGAGCGACGGATGAACAAACTTCATAAGATTACCGGAAAAGTAAGTAGGGGATGCGAATTTGTCGCATCCCCTACTTACTTAGACCTCTCGATAAGCATATAAAACTTGTTCAATTCAAAGCGAACCAAAAGCACAGATACAAGTAGTACCTAGTGTGTGATCAAGTTATTTACTGGTTTTCATTAGTTCATCGTCAGATGCGTATTTTTACATATTAAAAAAACCCTTTATTCAGCGAACACTTGACGCCACTCATCTTTTTTCTTAAGCATTTCTTTCGCCAATCCTTTTGCCCCTTCCAGGCTATGGCTTGCAGCCCAACCACACTGCACTTCATTGCAAGCTGGAACCTCTGTTGCTGTGAGTACATCTTCCAATGTCTTTTCTAACACAATTAAAATGTCATCAAAATCATCATGATTGATAACGGATAAGTAAAAACCTGTTTGGCAACCCATAGGACTTAGGTCGACAACATTATCCGAATGGTTTCGAATATTTTCAGCCATTATATGTTCAATAGAATGAAGGGCATCCATTTTCATATGCTCTTTGTTCGGTTGTTTGAAACGAATATCGTATTTATACACTTCATCACCATGGGTCCCTTGCTTAACGCCTGCTAATCGCACGTACGGTGCCGCAACTTTTGTATGATCTAAGTTAAAACTTTCAACATTCATTTTCATTTTTATCTTCCTCTCATTATCTATTGAATTCCTATCTGTTTACCACATAATATAAATGTTATTACTATTTATATCATAAAAAGGATTTATTAGCTATCAGAATAGTTGAAATAACACAATACTTCTTGGGGGAAATAAATTATGCAAAGTCATTTCCCCCTTAATTAATTTGCAAATAAAAACAAGCCCCCTTAACATCGTCAGGGAGGCCTACTCTTACTTATTACATAACTTCAATTGAATGTTCTTCGTGCTCATGTAATTCATTATCGTCTTCTACATGAATTTGTATTTTATGTGAGCCTGATTCTGTGAATTTGTAAGTTATTGAATACTCGCCGGCAACTTTTTCTTCCGCATCTATCCAATCATGTTTGTCGGGATTAGCGTCATCCCAGATTTCAAAACGTACACGCGCTTTTTCAAATGGCTCTCCATCAAATTGCAAGTTCACGATGAATTCATTATCCTCGCCCGACTTTATATTTTCACGTTCCATAAAGTCCATCGAAAATCCGTCTGCGTGGTGATTTTCAACTTCTCCTTCAGCTGCCTTTTCATAATGCCCGCCGTCACCAACTGTAACTTCTTTCACGGGCATTGTGTGCAAGCCTCTCGCTGTTACATGGACTTGAATATGGAACAGTCCATCATGATTAAATGTTTTTTCAGCTGAGTATATTCCATTCTCGTCGTTTGTTGATTCAACTTTTTCACTAGCGTCTTTTTTACCTTCTTCCCAGATTTCGAATACAACTTCATCTGCATCATCTATTTTGTCTTCCCCCTGTGTAACAACAGCGGACATTTCTACAGTTCCATTCACTTCAACCTCTTCTGTAACTGTAAGGTCTACTTTAAGTGGTAGTGCTATTCCTGCTGCGTCTTTTTTCACAGCATCCTCTTTACCGCATGCTGCCATTGTTAGTAACACAAGTACAGCCAATACCACTGCAATTTTTCTCTTCATTGAAATCCCCCCGTTGTCTTTTTACTTAACGCAGTTCGCTATGTTAGTAAATGATAAGTTAGAACTTATTGTGAGATAATACGTTTCACAGGTTTTTCATATCTATTGGAAATAATGATTATATTGAAATAAGTTCCTATCTTGAATTCGCCCACCATTATGATTATAGCGATGAACAGCAAATGAGGGAACTGATTCGCATGTTTATAGAAAAGAAGATGAATGGGGTAAATTTCAAGGACTTAAATTTGGCAGAGCAACTCTATCGCAAAGCACTTCTTACCTGGTGATCTTTTCGCACGGGTCCAAACTTTTTTTGTGAAATTGAATTTCCAAAACACCTCCTGAAATTACAATCAGGAGGTGTTTCGTTGTTAGTATTTTTTTCGAGAGCGACTCTTTACAATACTAATAATAGCAGGCAAAACTGATATAAAAATAATTAATAATATAACAGTAGAAAAGTTTTCTTTAATAATGGGTATATTACCGAAGAAGTAGCCTGCCATTGTACATATCCCTACCCATAACGCTGCGCCTATAATATTGTAAATTAAGAAATAACGGTAGTTCATCCTGCTAGCACCTGCTACAAAAGGAACGAACGTACGAACAAAAGGCATAAAACGTGCGATTACAATTGTTTTTCCACCGTGCCTATTAAAGAAATTCTCAGCTTTATTCATCTTATCCTGATTAATTAATTTCCCCATAAAACTGCCCGGCTTAATTGTCATTCCAACTTTCATACCTATGTGATAATTCACCGTGTCGCCAATGACTGCCGCTATAAAGAAGCCACTGAGTAGAACGACGATATTGAATGCGTCCATCGCTGCAAGCGCACCGCTTGCAAACAATAATGAATCACCTGGCAAAAAAGGAAAAATCACAAGACCTGTTTCAACAAACACGATTAAAAATACAATTGCATAAGACCAAATACCGAAGTTCTGAATAATTTCAACCAAGTGCTGATCTATATGCAATATGAAGTTGATTAGATTTTGAATTATAGTCATTCACAAACTCGCTTTCAAATTTATTTATCAGATAAACTGATGGGCACAACCTCATTCATCATACTTCTTTCAACTGAAATTGTCACTAAGTGTAATAGAATTAGATGTTATGGTACAAGCTAATTTAAACAATAACCCAATTTACTTTTATCATCATTTGAATACAATTCTGTTACAATATGCTTAGATATTACATATTATGTTCAAACTAAAGCTTGGAGGTATCACAATGAATGACAAAGACACACAAAGCGTTTCAACTCTTACATATATTATAGTCGAACGTATTATGGGTTGGTACGACCAAAAAACAAGTCGTACTGTTCACCAAATCCATTTATATAATGATACGATTTCAACAGCACAACACACTTTTAAATTAGACCATGTACATGACATGTCATACAAACCCTTTTCCAGTGGAAACGGTTTTTTCTATTTACACACAACACAAGGTGTCTTTTCCTATGAAGTCGATACAAATCCGACTCACTTCATTCTGACGTATAAAAATTTACGGAGGTAATCATTCCCTTTTTAAAAATTTTGTTTAGTTTCCCCCTGTTGAAGGTATATAAAGATAGAGATAAAAAAATGGAGGGATTTTATAATGACTATTAAAAAAACTGTTGAAAACGCCATTCAGGCAAAGAAAGAAATCGATGAGTTGGTTACACAAGGATATACACATGATGATATTTATATTTTCGCACATGACAAAAAAAGAAGCGACCACATTACTGATGCACTCGATACAGAAACCGTCGGTATGAAAGAACAAGGTTTCTTGGATAGCATGAAGAATATGTTCTCTTCCCGTGGTGATGAACTTCGCAGCAAAATGGAAGGTGCAGGTCTAACAAAAGAACAAGCTGCTTCTGCCGAAGAAGAACTTGATCAAGGTAAACTAATCCTTATTGCAAAGAAATAATTAAAGAAATATCCAATCTCAATTCCCTTCGTTGGGGATTGAGATTTTTTCATAGCTTAGAAAATGATTAAGCCTTACAATGCTTTTATTGGCATTTGAGCCCCATTATTCGATATGATGTATAATGAAAGCGGGTGCGGTTTATGTTGAATAAGTTGTGGAAGATTGGTTTTTTTACTGGACTTACGAGTTTTGTCCTTCTTATATTAGGTGTACGTACTATCCTAGGCCAAACACTTCTCTTTACGAACTACTTAACGTTCGGTATTTTTGGGTTAATCATTGGTACATTTTCTTTTTTACTATTATTTTACCATTTGAAGATAGCTTTTAGGATATTTATGGTTGCTGTTGTAATCGGTTTTGTAGAGTTTTTCCGTAGTTTACTAATAAACCCCAATAATATGGGCGACGCACTTGGAATGCTGTCCTTATTCATCATTTCTTCCTTCGGTTTGGGACTAGCCTTTATCGTGCAGTTCATCGTGATTTTAATGCGGAAAAATAAATAATCAATTTCATAAATACGAGATTCATCGAATTTTCCATTTCGGAATCAAAAAGACACATCCAATTTAATGGATGTGTCTTTTTTTACCTATATTAGACAGTTTTTTCTTTCTTAATCTGCTTACTTCTTAACTGACCACATGCCGCATCAATGTCTGTACCCTGTTCAAGACGGACACCGCAATTTATACCTTTTCTCTTAAGCGTTTCATAAAATGCTTTTATCGCCTCTGGTGTGCTACGGCGATACTGGTCATGTTCGTCAACCGGGTTGTAGGGAATCAAGTTAACATATGACAGGTGACGTTTATCTTCAAGCAGTTTTGCTAATTGTTGTGCTTCCGCAATGTGATCATTCACGTCTGATAACATAATATATTCAAACGTAATTCTGCGGTTTGTTGTTTCCAAATAATAATCAACAGAATCCATCAATTTTTCAAGCGGGAACGCTTTGTTAATTTTCATAACACGTGTTCGAAGTTCATTGTTTGGTGCGTGCAGTGAAACTGCTAAGTTAATCTGAATATTTTCATTCGCAAATTCTCTGATTTTTTGAGGATTTCCACTTGTTGAAACGGTAATATGACGCGCACCAATTGAAAGACCTTTTTGGTCGTTGACAACACGTAGGAAATCCATCAGATTTGAGTAATTATCAAATGGTTCGCCGATTCCCATTACAACAATATGACTTACACGCTCCTCTTCAGCTTTGGCATCGAGGTGATGCTGCACTTCCATGATTTGCTCAACAATTTCCCCTGCACTTAAATCACGGCTCTTTTTCAGCAATCCGCTTGCACAGAAGCTACAACCGATATTACAGCCGACTTGTGTCGTTACACAAACCGACTGGCCGTAAGGGAATTTCATCAAAACAGTTTCAATCAAGTTGCCATCTTGCATTTTGAATAGAAATTTGATTGTCCCATCTTCTGATTCCTGCTTAACAGTCTGTTCCAATGATTGGATGTAGTAATTTGCTTCAAGCAGTTCGATACATTCTGTATTAATATTTTTCATGTCTGCAAAATTTGTTACTCGTTTTTTATATAACCAGTCCCAAATTTGTGCGGCACGGAATTTTTTCTGTCCTTGTTCCAGTAACCATTCTGTTAGTTGATCAATCGTAAGACCATATATCGAGTTTTTCATTAATTATCCTCATTTCAAAAAATGCAATCTTAACATTATACTACATGAAATTAGAAATTGGAACAACTAATTTAATTTACTGAGTTTTTTAGTAATAAAAAAACCGCCTGTTTTCCGCATTTATCTAGCGGCAAATTTAAGCGGTTTGTTTACTTTCAAGCTATGCGTTTATCGATATTCATAAGGACGTTGAAACCAAAACAGAATATACCAATCAGTGTAGCAGCTCCGCCTGCTGTCGCAATCGGGAAAAATACATTACCAACTCCTAGAATCGCCAAAGCAATCGCAATCATCATAACTGGAAGTCCGATGTTATGAAGCCAAAAATGTGCTTTAGCTAAACCTGTTTTCTCCAGATTCGGATATAGATGATAAAATATCCCAATGAGAGCTAATGACATCCACCCCAATAAATTGATGTGAACATGTACAGACGTCAATGTAAAGACGTGTGTGAGAGACATGTAGAGCCCAAATGAAATTCCAATCATGAAATAGACAACAGAAATCTTAAGGAACTTTTTACTCAAATTCCCCTTCCCTTCCTTCTTTTTTATATAGCTAACACTACTAGCCTATTCTATGAAGCTTTGAATTCAAATAGTCTATGATTCATCATTTTTCACTATACTTTCCGCCACGCTTTGGTGTGATTGCGTCCAGATTTTGAATTGAGCTTGATCCCAGAGGACGCGAGGCCAATGAAAAACTCTCGTTACATAATACTTAACCAGAAATCCTGCTAATACCACTTCTGCGCTTTGTGGATGGTCTCTGGAAGCACATTTCGTTATCAGGGACAAGACCTGTAGCCTGTAGTGCTTCTTTCTTCAATGATATTAGTATCAAATAGTAATCACATTATAATCTCAGTCCATAAATCTCAAAATCAATTTCAATAATGGGAAACTCCAGCGCAGGCGCGGCAAAGGGGTCACCGAAGCCCTGAGACTGGATGCGAAGCGTTAATCCAGGCTCAGGGCCAGAGGCATCCCCAAAGCGACAAGCGTTCTTCAATCCACTTTCTGAATTACAACTCTCCCGATAATGTACACACCAGCGCAGGCGCGGCAAAGGGGTAGCCGAAGCCCTGAGACTGGATGCGAAGCGCCAATCCAGGCTCAGGGCGAGAGGCATCCCCAAAGCGACAAACGGTCTAGAAATCTACACTCCTAAATGATGCCTATTATATAAAGTTAAAAAGACTAGCCCCTCCATATTCCTTGGAGGGAGACTAGTCTATCTTCGTTGCTTATTTCCTATTCATCGAACATCTTTATTTGTTTCTTTTTCTTTATTGATTTTCAAAACAAGTGTTAAAATGTTCAATAGCGCAAGAACCGTGAAAAAAATGCCGAAGCCGGTTTGTCCACTTGAAAATCGCGTAAATGCAAAATAACCCATAAATGCGATAAGTGCAATATCAATGTATTTAGATCCCATATAAGACACTCCTTTGTTAACACAACTATATCAGTTTCAATACACACTACACCAAATTATTTTGTTTTCGCATCAAGTAGTTCAATATGAGTTGATAATTTTGACCAATTTATCAACTAATTGTTCCATCTGCTCATCTGTACCAATTGTAATGCGTAAATAATTATCAATTCCAGGTTTATTAAAATACCTGACTAGCACATTTTCTTTTTTCAATTCGTAATAAAGAATTTCTGCAGGAACTGTTCTATGAGTTGTGAAAACAAAGTTCGCTTGTGAAGGTAAGCTCTTAAAGTTAAGCTGATTCAATAGCGCTATCGTTTTTTCACGCGTAGCAACTATTTTTTTCACTGTTTCAGTAAAATAAGGTATATCCTCAAATGCTGCCTTTGCTCCAACTAATGCTAACCGATCCAGAGTATAAGAATTGAATGAGTCTTTAATTCGTATCAATGCCTCGATCAAAGAAGGAGAACCCATCGCAAAACCGACTCGTAACCCAGCAAGTGAACGCGATTTCGAAGTTGTTTGAATGACGAGTACATTATCATATTTCCGAATCAACTCGGTTGCTGATGTTGAAGCAAAATCAATATACGCTTCATCAATGATAACTACTTGATTCGGGTTTTTTCGGATAATTTCTTCAATCACTTCAAGCTCAGCATAAATACTGGTAGGTGCATTCGGGTTCGGTAAAATGACGCCGCCCTCCGAGTCAAAATAATCTTTTGCAGACAATGTAAAATCTTTATTCAATGGAATTTCTTCATAGGGAATATCAAATAACTTTGCATACACAGGATAAAAACTATAGGTTACGTCAGGAAAGCGAATCAGCTTACCTAGTTCGAAAAATGCCATAAAAGAGAATGCTAATACTTCGTCAGAGCCATTGCCTACAAATATTTCATCAGTAGAAAGATTATAGTGCTGTCCTATCGTTTCACAGAGTTCCGTCGCTGTAGGTGATGGATACAATTGAAGGTTGCGCGCCATCTCCTCCTGGATAGCAATCGATACATTTGGACTTGGAGGATACGGATTTTCATTTGTATTCAATTTGACGATATTGGGTTGTTCAACCTGCTCACCGGGAATATAGGGTTCTGTTCTTTTCGCCATTGTGCTCCAAAACTTACTCATCCCGAAGTACTTCACTTTTAGGTCTTCTATTTGTCAATACTTTTTTGACGTCTTCAACAGTTACGCCTAACTCTTCCATGAGCACAAGTGAGTGGTACGTCAAATCAGCAAGTTCACTCGTCACTTCAGCTTTATCACGGTTTTTTGCACCAATGACAACTTCAGTTGTTTCTTCCCCGACTTTCTTCAAAATCTTATCTAATCCTTCGCGGAATAGGTACGTTGTGTATGAACCTTCTACGGGATTGGCATGGCGATCTTTTATTTCATCTATTATTTCATGAACAATGGATCGGTTCGATAATTTCTCTTCGAATACAGGTTTATGGAAACAAGTAACTTCCCCCGTATGACAAGCCGGACCCATAGGTGCAACTTGAACCAATATGGAATCACTATCACAATCCAATGCGAGACTTTTCACTAGTTGACGATTGCCGGAAGTAGCCCCTTTGTTCCAAAGCTCTTTTCTAGACCTGCTGTAAAACCAAGTCTCCTTCGTTTCAATCGTCTTTTGTAACGCTTCCTTATTCATATATGCGAGCATTAGTACATTACCGGTGCGATCATCTTGAACAATGGCAGGAATCAATCCATTTTCGTCAAACGCAACCGTGTCGATTTGTATTGTCATAGTTACTCATTCCCAACGGAGGTATTTTTGTTTGCTAAATATGTTTTTAGTTCGCCAATATTAATGTCTTCGAAATGAAATACAGATGCGGCTAGTGCAGCGTTGGCTTTTCCTTCTGTTAAGACAGTGTGGAAGTGTTCAGGCGTTCCCGCTCCACCGCTTGCAATGACAGGGATACTAACTGCTTCAGCAATTGTTCTTGTCAATTCGAGATTATATCCGTCTTTCACGCCGTCTTCACCGATACTATTAACTACCAGTTCACCTGCGCCCCACTTTTCAGCTTGCTTTGCCCATTCAATAGCATCTATACCTGTGTCTTTCATGCCACCATTTGAGAAGACAGACCATTTAGAAGGTCCCACTTCATTCACATCCATCGATAAAATAATTCGTTCAGAACCGAATCTTTTTGCTGCCTCTTCTATTAAAGTTGAATCAATTAGCGCTGCACTATTGATGGATACTTTATCCCCACCTGCATCAAATACCTTCTGGATATCTTCAATTGTCCTGATGCCGCCTCCTACAATAAATGGCACTGGTACTTCTTTTGCAATTTGTGCAATTAGGTCTAGGAACATTGGACGGTTTTTTGTTGAAGCGGCTATGTCATAAAATACAAGTTCATCGGCGCCATCAGCCACATATTTCTTCGCTAATGTTAGTGGATCCGCAACTTCTTGAACTTCTAAAAACTTTTTACCCTTAACAACTTTACCGTTATCAAAATCGAGGCATGGTATAATTCGATTGTTTGTCATCCTCTACTTCCCCCTAATACTTTTTCTAAAGAGATTTTACCTTCATATAACGCTTTACCAATAATTGCACCATATAAATCGAGGTCCTCTAACTGAGCGATGTCAGTCTCTGTAGAAACGCCGCCTGACGCGACAATATTAATGGAAGATGCTTTGTCCATTAATTCTAGTTCTTGAAAGTTAGGGCCTTGCATCATGCCATCTTTCATAATATCTGTGTAAATGACTGTTTTAATGCCAATTAGCTCCAATTCATGTAACAAGTCAACAGCCGACACATCACTCGTTTCCGTCCAACCGTCAGTTGCTACCATTCCTAATCTAGCATCGATGGAAACTGCAATTTTGTCTCCATACTTTTCTACAGCTTGCTTTAAAAATGGTTTGTCCTGAATTGCAGCAGTTCCAATTATTACTCGACTTACGCCTGCCGCAATATGTGCGTCAATGATTTCCATGTTCCGTATACCGCCACCTACTTGAACTGGTATCGCTACACTTTTAGCAATCGCCTGGATTGCTTCCAGATTTAAAGAATTTCCTGTTTTAGCTCCATCTAAATCTACAACGTGTATGTACTCGGCACCTTGTCTTTCCCATTCCTTTGCCATCTCTGTAGGTGAATCATTATAGATAATCTCCTGATCATAATCGCCTTGAATTAACCGAACACACTTACCATTACGAATATCAATTGCAGGAAATAAAATCATGCCTTCTCCTCCTATTTGTAGTAGATATGTCTATATGAAGTACGGTACTGTTTTTACAGCATTCCCTTTGTTGATGGAACTCCTTTTACATCCGGGTTGATCGTACTCGCTACACGCAAAGCACGTCCAAATCCTTTAAATATGGATTCGATAATATGGTGACTGTTTTTCCCGTACTGTAAATTAATATGCAATGTCACTTTGGCATGACTTGTAAATGCATGGAAAAACTCTTCTACAAGCTCCGTATCGAATTCTCCCACTTTGTCTTTCAATCCTTCTACGTTATACACGAAAAACGGACGACCACTAATATCAATGGATACCGTGGACAACGCTTCGTCCATCGGGGTTGACACCGTTGCATAGCGTTCGATGCCTTCCTTCGATCCGATACTCTCGTAAAATGCCTGTCCCAAAACGATACCAATATCTTCGACCGAGTGATGCTGGTCAACTTCAATGTCACCATCACAATCAACTGTCAAATCAAATCGTCCATGATTCGTAAACAGTGTCAGCATATGATCGAAAAAGCCAACCCCTGTATTAATGTTCCCTTTACCAGTTCCATCAATCGCAAAATCCAAATTAATCTTGGTTTCAGCAGTCTGTCTTGAAATCAATTTTCTACGCATTCTTATCCGCCTTCCTAACTTGAATTGAATTTGCATGGGCTGTTAAACCTTCTGCATTTGCAAGTGCTATAATGTCATCTGAAACATCTTGTAGTGCCTGCTTTGTATAATGAATGATACTTGATTTCTTCATAAAGTCATAGACACCTAATGGAGAAGAAAATGCGGATGTCCCACTTGTCGGTAATGTATGATTTGGACCAGCCATATAATCGCCCAAAGCCTCAGGGGAATAGTTTCCTAAAAAGATTGCCCCTGCATTGTGTATGAAGGGTAATTGCTCTAACGGATTTTCAACCATTAACTGCAGATGTTCCGGGGCGATCTCGTTTACAAAATCAAAAGCTTCTTCTATTGATTCAACCAAAATAATTCTTCCATTTCTCTTAATAGAAACGTCGATGATTCTCTTGCGTTCTGCGATTTCGGTTTGTCGTAAAACTTCTTTTTGAAGTGCCTCAGCAAATCCCCTGCTCGTTGTCACACATAGCGCTGTTGCATTTTCATCATGCTCCGCTTGTGATAGCAAATCGGCTGCGACAAATTCCGGTATTGCACTATCATCTGCCACGACACAAATTTCACTCGGACCTGCAATCATGTCGATGGCGACGTCTCCGAACACCCATTTTTTAGCCCGTGCTACGTATGCATTTCCTGGCCCCGTAATTTTTACGACTTTTTCTACCGTTTCCGTTCCATACGCTAGTGCTGCAATCGCCTGTGCCCCACCGACTTTATAAACTACATCAACTCCAGCTTCTTGTGCTGCTACGAGTACATGTGGATTTACTTTGCCATCTGCCTGAGGCGGTGTGACCATTGAAATCTTTCCGACCCCAGCAATTTTTGCCGGTATGGCATTCATCAGAACAGTAGATGGATAAGCTGCTTTCCCTCCAGGTACATATATTCCTACACTTTTTAAAGGCGTCACTTTCTGGCCTAACATAATCCCTTGTTCTTGATTGATAAACCATGATTGTTCTTTTTGTATTTCATGGAATGCGGTAATATTTTGTTTTGCTTTTTTGAGTGCACTCATGAACGACTCTTTAACCAATGTCTGCGCTTCTGCGAACTCTTCAGCTGTCACAATCAGGTTATCCAGTTGGACACCGTCAAACTGAGCCGTATAACTTAATAAGGCTTGATCTCCCTCTTTGCGAACCGCTTCGATAATTCCTAACACAGTTCGATCAAATTCAAGGTCAAATGCTAGTCCTGTTGTGTGTAGCGCTTTCTCTTCTATATATTGCTTCAATGATACAATCTTCATGAATTATCACTCCAATACGGCTTTTAAGTCCGAAATGAATTGCTGGATTTGACTCGTTTTTGTAGCGTAACTTGCTTTATTAACAATTAATCGTGCACTGATATCTGCAATTTCTTCTAATACGACCAATCCATTTTCTTTAAGCGTCTTACCTGATTCAACAATATCAACAATGACATCTGCCATACCAATGAGAGGGGCCAATTCAATCGAACCATTCAACTTGATTGTTTCAATGCGAATGCCTTTGCTGTCAAAATATGCTTTTGTTACGGCCGGATACTTTGAAGCAACAGTCAATAGTGAACTACTCTCCAGTTGTTTATCTGGGAATCCAGCAACCGCCAACTGACATTTTCCTATTCCCAAATCAAGCAATTCATAGACATCAACCGGATCCTCCATTATAGTATCTTTTCCGACAATTCCAATGTCTGCTGCACCTTTTTCAACATAAGTCGGTACATCCACCGCTTTCACAAAAATGAGTTTAACTGTATTTTTGTCATCGTAGATTACGAGTTTCCTACTTTTTTCATGAAAGTCTGAAAAATGAATTCCCGCTTTTTCAAAAAATAGTAATGCTTTGTCAGCAGTTCGTCCCTTTGCCAACGCAATCGTCAAATGGTTCATTTCAATTCAATCCTCCTGCAAGTAAATCCAGTAACTCATTCAAATCTGAAAATGTCGTTGTTTTATCTTTATATAAAAGTGAATTGAGACCTTGCCCCAAACGAATCAAGTATTCGCTTTGCCGTAAATCTGCCAGCTCTTTCTGTTCAGAAAATGATAGAACGCTATACTTACGTTCCCTTAAGTCATTTGCAATAACTATGGCCTGCTCCAATTCGTTATCTTCGTAGATGATTTTAATATCAATCGGATAAGGGGATACAGCTTCCCTGCTATCAGTCGCTTTAACCAATGACTCAATTTCGCAAGCAAATCCGATCGCCGGGAGGGAAGCGCCAAACTCGTTTCCTAATTCATCGTAACGTCCGCCCATTAATACAGGCTTGCCAAATTTCTCGACATAACCTTGGAATATAACGCCTGTATAATAGCCCATATGATTAATTAAGCCTAAATCCATGACGATATACTGTTCCAGTCCATACATTTCCAATATACTATAGACATCCATTAAATAATCGAGCGTTTCCTGCATTTTATCCGTCAAGGCAATTCCTTTAGTACGTTCGCTTACATCCTTAGGATTTCCATATAAAAATGGGATACGTTCGATTAATTCTCTCACATCGTCATCGATTTCCATTTTTTTGAGAAAGGGTCCAATTTCCACAACGTTTTTCGCTTGTATCAATGACTTTAATTGATTAATTTGCGGTGTAGATAGCGGAAGACTCTGAATAATTTCGTTAAAAAAACCCGCGTGACCTAGTTCAATTTTAATATCGTTGAAACCTAAATCTTTCATTAAGTGACACGCAAGTGCGATTACTTCTGCATCTGCTTCGGGAGAGCTTTCACAAAAGTATTCAATACCCGCCTGTGTCCGTTCTATGCTTTCATTATTATCTAATGGCTGGCGAAATACTTCTTGAACATAGAAATAGCGAAGCTCACTCGAAATTCCCGGGAAGTTTTGTACAAGTTCTTTTGTTATCGGAATCGTAACATCGGGTCTCAATACTAAGACTTGTCCAGTATGATCGATTACTTTTATCATTTCATTTTGATTGATTGAACTCTTCACTTTTGAATACAAGTCATATTGCTCAAATGCAGATGTCTTAAGGCGTTTATAGCCGTATGTTGTAAAACGCTTATTTATCGTTTTAATGATTCTTTCAAATCTCTCGTTCTCACTAAGCATCCTGTCCGGATACACTTCATTTCTAACCAAATTTAGCACCCCTTACTTTATTGCTTTACTAGACTAAAGTTATTTAGTACTATAAAGGTATAACTACGATTTGTCAACAGGAGGAATGATTATTAATGTTTGATTATCACATGCACAGCTCGTTCTCAGGAGACTGCTCAATTCCAATGGAAGATATGATTGATGGAGCCATTCAAAAAGGATTGAAAGAGATTTGTTTTACTGAGCATATCGACTATCAATACCCCGATGATTCAATCGTCTTTGATTTTGATAAATTGGATTACACAAATAAATTATTAGAAATGCAGAAAAAATATAAGGGACTTATTGAAATTAAGAAAGGCGTCGAAATTGGTGTACAACCCCATTTATTAAACAAATATGAAGATTTAATGGATAACGAAACGTTCGATTTTGTCATCTGTTCTATGCATACGGTCGAGAGAAAGGGAATGCATTACGGAGAGTTTTTTGAGAATAAAACGATAGAGGAAGCATATGGCATTTATTACGCTGAGTTGCTGGACTGTGTAAAAAACTTTAAACGTTTTAACATTCTTGGTCATATTGACCTCGTAAAAAGATATACACAAGAGTCCTGCGATAATCCATTCCATGATGAAATAACCGAGATTTTCAATATAATCATTCCTGAAGGTAAAGGTATTGAGCTAAATACATCTGGTGTACGCTATGGATTAGCGAATGGCATGCCAAGTGATGATATATTAAAGCTTTATAAAAAATGTGGAGGCGAAATAATTACGCTTGGTTCAGATGCACATAAGCCCGAAGATATTGCATTTCAATTCAGTGAATCACTCGAATTGCTACAGGCCACTGGATTCAAGTATATCACTACGTTTACCGATCAAAAACCAACCTTCCATTCCATTAGCAATTTGATATAAAATCACAAAACGGTCCGTCACATCCTGACTTCTAAAGATGTGACGGACTATTTTTCTGTTCTATTGCTGTACAGGCTTTAATATAGTTGTGAAATTCACAACTATTTTTGCAGCTTGTGCACGTGTAGTGGAACTGCTAGGCATGAATTTCCCCTGAAATCCTGTTGCAATGTTTAATTCATGGAGCATGGAAATGGCATTAACTGTTTCCGCATTATAATTTCCTAAATCAGTATAAGGAGCTTTTTTAGTAGCTGTATATGCCTTACCTGTCACAACTTTAGATGCACGTTCAATCATTAATGCAAGTTGAGCTCGCGTTACTTCTGCACTCGGTTTAAAGTTTCCTTTGTCACCTTTAATAATTCCATATTTATATGCAGCATTAATTTCCGCCTTGGTTTGTGCAGCATAACCGTTAATATCACCAAATGGAGCAGCTTCGTTTGTTTCTAATTTAAGTGCACGTACAAGGATTGCAGCTGCTTGTACTCTAGTCAAATTCTGATTGGGTTTAAATGTACCATCTGGATAACCGCCAATAATTCCAGTCTCTGCTGCCTGTTCAATGTACATTTTCAATCCATTGTTTTCTATATCTGTGAATATCAACTGTGCTGTATCCTTAGTCGTTACTGTTACTACCGGATTATAGATACTTTTATTTCCGGCTTGATCGACAGCTACAACAGAAAAAAAATACGCTGTATTTTTAGCTAAATTTTCTATTTTATAAGCCGTAACATCTCCATTTACTGTGACAATATGTTTTGTCCCATTATAAACTTCATAACTCGTCACTGCTAGATTATCAGTAGCAGGCTGCCAATTTAAGTTAACTGAATCAATTTCACTCGATTCAGCGACCAGACTGTTAGCTGGTATCCATGGATTCGCAATAAGCATCTGTGTCCAAAATTGATCTTGCACCTTTTGATAACCAAGTTCACTTAAGTGGATATTGTTAGGGTTTGGAACGTGAGCCAAGTGATCAGTAGCAATTACTTCGCCGGTTGGTACAAATTTTGCTGTCGATCCCGTGAGCCCCAGTTCAATGCCTTTATTCAATGAGTTAAGAAGTTGATCAAGAAATGGTTGTATTTCAGCGGACATATACGGATAAGGATTGTAATAGCCCATTACATAAACTTGTGCATCTGGGTTGAGGTTACTAATTTGCTTCAAAATCAGTTTATAGTTTAGTGCTACTTGTTGGATTGCTGTTGCCATCGCTTGCTGATCGACAGTTGCAACACCAGTGGCTGAGTCTATTTTAACAAGTGGTAATACATCATTAGCCCCAGCACTAATTGTAATCACTTCTGCGTCTGCTATTGACTGGTGAAGTTGAACCTTCTCCACATTATAGCCAATACCAAAAACATCTTTAGTCACATCCTCCTGAAGGTCTTTCACTATATCTCCTGTTGTATACCCTGGAAATGAGAAACCTTTATTAAAGGACTTTAATGCACCAATCGAATGCATTGATTGTGCAAGGTAATCCGTATAGCCTTCCCCTAATTCATTGTTTGGAGTTACTCCTGCCGCCAAAGAATCACCGAGTGCCACATAATCGACTGGTACTACCCAAGACGGTGCATTTGTATCAAGTGCGCTCGCTTCTTCAGCAGAGAAATGTAATGGACCTGCAACCATCTGGAACATAAGTGCAACTACGAAAAGTAAAGGTAGTTTAAACCTATTTTTAATCATGTACTTCCCCCCAATCTAATTTTGTTCAGCTACTTTCCTTGTTAGTACAATTATACTGTCCAACCTCTTTATTTAAATTACTAACACTTTTAATTAATTCGTCAAATAGAATCTAATCCCTTCAATTTCACTCAGACAAATGAAGAGCGTGCATTAGCTAAAGACATCGGTAAATACCCATTTACTTGTAGTACAAATCCTTTACATATAATTCTTTTAGTGGGAACTTTATACAATATTAAGTCAAAAAAACCTTCTACTATCCTTAGTAGAAGGTTCTAAATATGAAGTAATTTAATTTTTCACTGCTTGTTTGTTATTTACCATGCTATGAACTTCCGTCGGTAAGCCCCATAGTTTTATGAAACCAACAGCCGCAGACTGGTCAAATGAGTCATCAGAAGTATATGTTGCCAAGTTCATATCATAAAGCGAATTTGCTGACTTCCTACCTTCAACAATTGCATGTCCTTTGAAGAGTTTCACTCGGACTGTACCATTGACATATTGCTGTGTTTCTTTAATGAATGCATGCAACGCCTCTTTAAGCGGCGAAAACCAGAGACCATTATAAATCAATTCACTCAGTTTTTGTGAAATAATTGGTTTAAAATGAGCCAGTTCCTTGACGAGTGTTAAATCCTCTAGTTCCTTGTGTGCTTTCAATAATGTAATAGCACCCGGGCACTCGTACACTTCACGTGATTTGATACCGACCAGACGATTTTCCACATGGTCAATTCTCCCCACACCATGTTTCCCGCCGATATCATTTAACTTTAGGATTAATTCACTAAGCGGATATTGTTGACCATCAATACTTACCGGTACACCTTTTACAAACTCAATTTCAATGACGTCCGGCGTATCCGGTGCATTTTCAATTGAAACCGTTAGTCCAAAAGCGTCTTCAGGTGGTGCTGCCCATGGATCTTCCAAAACTCCACATTCATTAGCACGTCCCCATAAGTTTTGATCAACTGAATACGGACTACCAAGGTCGATTGGTATCGGTATATTTTTCTCTTTCGCATAAGCGATTTCTTCTTCTCGTGACCAGCTCCATTCACGAACAGGAGCAATTACTTCAAGTGAGGGATCAAGTGCTTTAATAGCAACTTCAAAACGAACTTGGTCGTTACCTTTTCCGGTGCAGCCATGTGCAACAGCCGTAGCGTTTTCTTTATGCGCAACTTCTACAAGTTTTTTTGAGATGAGTGGACGTGAAAGAGCTGAAACAAGTGGATATTTGTTTTCATAATATGTTTGAGCTTGAAGAGATAGTAATGCATACTCTTGAGCAAATTCCTCTTTCGCATCAATTACATAACTGTTAACTGCTCCAACTTGCAATGCTTTCGCTTGGATGAAGTCCAAATCCTTTCCCTCTCCAACATCCAAACAAACTGCAACAACTTCGTACCCCTGTTCTGTTAGCCACTGAACTGCTACAGAAGTATCCAATCCACCGGAATATGCCAATACTACTTTTTTCTTAATCATAATAAATTTCCCTCCCATTCATCCACTTGTATCTTTATGCATCATTTTGTATTTTTATAATAACACATTCTAAAATTAATACAATAGGTCTGAATAAATTTTTCATAAAAAAAAAGAGTACACAAATGCTATTTTGTGTACTCTTTTTAGGGGACTGTCATAACCTTAACTAAGACCATGGGCTACCATTGCATCTGCTACTTTTAAAAATCCTGCAATGTTGGCTCCAACTACCAGATTTCCCGGATGGCCATATGTCTCTGCAGCATCTAAACAGCTCGCATATATATTTTTCATAACGTTTTGAAGTCTTTCGTCAACTTCTTCAACCGTCCAAGATAAACGCATGCTATTTTGTGACATTTCCATTGCCGATACTGCAACACCACCTGCATTTGCCGCTTTAGCTGGAGCAAATAATACATTGTTTTCATGGAAAACGGACATTGCTTCCAACGTACAAGGCATATTCGCACCTTCCCCAATCGCTTTTACACCATTTGCAATCAGTATACGTGCAGCTATCTCATCGATTTCATTTTGAGTTGCACAAGGTAGCGCAATATCACATGGAATTGTCCAGATATTGGAACAATCATCATGATACACCGCATGTGGATGTTCTTTAATATATTCAGAAATCCGTTTGTTCTCAACTTCTTTTAAACGCTTGATGGTCTCTAGATTAATGCCATTTTCATCGTAAATATAACCGCTTGAATCACTACAAGCCAGAACCGTCGCTCCTAATTGAATCGCTTTTTCAATTGCATATGTCGACACATTTCCTGACCCAGAAACAATAACTTTTTGTCCTTCAAAACTTAAACCTGCTTCTTTCAACATCTCTTCAACAAAATAGACAGTTCCATATCCAGTCGCTTCTTTACGCCCAAGACTGCCGCCGTGTTTCGGATCTTTCCCGGTGAATACACCTGCTTCATATCCACCTTTCAAGCGATTATACTGTCCGAACATATAACCGATTTCTCTTTTCCCAACGCCAATATCGCCAGCTGGTACGTCTGTATCGGGACCGATATACTTACTTAACTCTGTAATGAAACTTTGGGTGAAACGCATAACTTCACGATCCGACTTTCCTTTTGGATCAAAATCAGATCCACCTTTTCCCGCGCCAATCGGCTGACCTGTTAAGGCATTTTTAAAAATCTGTTCGAATGCGAGGAATTTCATGATACTACTATTTACGGAAGGATGAAATCGGATTCCGCCTTTGTAAGGGCCGAGATCACTGTTGAATTGAACGCGGAAACCACGATTTACATGGACTTTCCCTTTGTCATCTTCCCATGCAACTCGAAAAATGATGATTCTTTCTGGTTCTGTAATACGCTCTAAAATACCATTTGTAATATAGTCGGGGTGCATGGAAAAGACAGGTCGAAGCGAATCGAAAATCTCTCTTGTCGCCTGTAAGAATTCCTTTTCATCTGGATTTCTCTTTTTAATCAGCTCATAGACTTCATGAACATAATCATTTGCTCTTTTTTTATTTTCTGCGTGCGATTCATTCAACTTCGTCATGGGTCACTCATCCCTTTCTTATATAATTAACTGCGGGAACTGCTGAATCCCCACTCTCAAAGACAAATAACATTTCAGAATTAAACGGTTAGTTTTAATAGTATCTCTGAAATCATGATATTATTCAACATTTTTTTGATTCTGAATAAGTAATTATACATCATTTTGTTATTTTTATGTATACGAAAAAAAGACATTTACATATTTCTGAAAATGGTGTATTATCTAATTATTCTAGTATCAATTGACTTTGCATATATTAAACCGTATTGCTGTTAAATGCTATTAGAAAATGACAATCAGGAGAAAGAGGGAGAACGATTATGAAAATCAAAAAAATGATACGTGCATTTGTAGGAGCTAATATAATGTTGATTATGACTTTCGTTTTCCTACCTGCATTAATTTTTAATCCAGATTTAGAATTATTGTCAGCTTTTAACAACTATCTTAATAGAGACTAACCTATTTATCCAAAATATTATAGTGTAGATGATGAAAAAATGAACCGCGAGTGCTTAAAGCACCGCGGTTCTATTTATTTATTCTATTTTGCGTATAGTAAAGTTATCCTCCAAAAGCAACCAATTTTGTGGGAACGCCAACCCTAACTTCCAATACATAATTCCTCGTAAATTAAACTGTTTAATTAAGTCAAATTTTGCTTGAATGCTACGAGCATCTTCAAACCATACTTCATGTTGAACACCTGTGTCGTCTGTGTAGTTGAAATGAGGCGCCTGCGCTACATAATCGTACTGAATGTCAACCTCTTCCTCTACCGCAAGTGCTATTGCCTGTTGTGGGCTAAGCGCCACAGCAGCAGACCCGCCTTGACTAGGGTAAGGAGACGACCAGTCATAGCCATAAAGATTTTGGCCCAAGAATATTTTTTCACTCGGGATTTGAGTGACAGCATACTCAACTACATTCCGTACAGGGCCGATTGGACTAACTGCTTGCGGATCGCTGTACGTATAGCCCCATTCATATGTCATTAGGGAAACGAAATCCGCAATTTCCCCGTGGGTACGATAGTCATGGGCGCCGTAAATCCCTGTCCGGACGTCGCTTGTCATAGGCGCAAGCGCAGTGGAAATTGTGAACCCGGCTTGATGGATGCGATCTCTCGCTTTTCGAAGGAAACTATTGTACAGTTCGCGATCCTCCGGATGTAATAGCTCAAAATCAAAATGGATGTCCTTATATCCGACATCATTGGCAACCTGAATGAGATTTCCGAACAGGCGGTTTTGAGCCGCTTCGTCTGTAAATAATACATGTGCAAGATCCGGATTGAATGCGAACTCTTCCAAGTTCGTTACGACTAGCGCATTTGCCGCACCCGCAGATTGGGCGATATTCGGAATATCATCCAGCGGAGGCGCTTTTAATGAACCGTCCCGCTGTGCTTCATAGCTGAACATAGCGAGATACGTCAGTGCACCGGCCCGATTTCTCACTTCATCAATCATCGTTTGAGTGACCGGGGTCCGTGGTTCAACGTAAAGTAATGATTCAGCCGACTTTTTCGGTTTTGGCGGGATGTATAGTCGCTGGCCGATTTGAAGAGTTTGTGTTGGTGAAATCCCGTTGATTGTTGCTAGCTCATTGACTGTCATACCATACAATCCGGCAATGACATACAGTGATTGACCTGGCTGAACCCAGTGGAAGCTACCAGTTGTCGGAATGACTAAGGCTTGACCAACAACGAGCCGTGATGGGTCCGGCAATTCATTAGCTTGTGCAATTTCCGTGTAATTAATTCCATAAGCCTGAGCAATCCCATACAAACTTTGCCCTTTTTGAACCACATGAATCTGCATACTCATCATCTGCCTTTCATAGACAAAATTGTCCTCTACCTTAGACTATTTTTGTGAGGAAGAAGTTATGCATCATTTTTTTAATTGAAGATCTTTGCGTATAACTATTACATGACAAACCATACTACTGTTGATGAAAAACTTTATTATTAGGAGGAATTATTTAAGTGACGCAAAATCCATTCAGTCAATCTCAAAATCAAACTCATGAGAACATGCATACGGGTACTGTTCCTCAACAAATGAACCACGGCGGTCATGAATTATTCGATGTTCATGAGGCACTATCCGGTACGGTGGCAGCCCTGAATCAAGCAATGCTGCTTCGTCCACACGTTCAGGATCCTGAGTTGCTTGATATTTTAGATCGCCAATACCGCTTCACATTAGACGAATATAATATTACTGTTGAAACCTTCAAAACGGGACAGGATCCTTCACATCCGACCGGAAGCTACAAAATGAAACAAGGAAATGATTTTGTTTATGGCATGAAACCCTCGCAACCAAAGAAGCCTATGCAATCTGTTTCAGAAATTTCGGACGAGATCATTTCAGGTTTTCTACTAGGGTCAGCCAAAGCGGCATCATCGATGAAAACGATGGTAGCTACGGAAACCTGTAACCCTGTTCTCCGCCGTGTGTTAGCCGACTCCGTTCCAAACTGTATCGAAATGGCTTATGAACTGTCAATTTATCAAAATAAGCATCATTATTACCAAATTCCACAATTGGCAGAGCAAGATATGCAGCAACTACTAAATGCATTTGCATCATCGACTGGTCAACCGGGTATGCCGAATAACAAACTTCAGTAAAATAACTTTAAACAAAAATCAGGTGCCTACTCAATTTAAAGTGGGCACCTGATTTTTGTTTAATGACTAGGTCTTCATGTGTATTCCAACCAATTATTTTGATTTGGCAACAAGAGATGATGGTACGTCTGCCGTAAAGCGGACAAGTTCTCCAGTCCGAGGATGTATAATTGCTAACGCAGTTGCATGAAGTCCAATACGTTTGATTGGATTTACAGAAGATCCATACTTTTTATCGCCGACTATCGGATGACCGATATCTTCCATGTGCACGCGAATTTGGTTTTTACGACCTGTCTCAAGTTGAACTTCAAGTAACGTGTAATTTGCATTTGACTGCAGTGTTTTATAATGGGTAATAGCATGTTGTCCACCGTTGTCAGTAGGATTAGAATACATTTTATATGTTTTACTTTCTTTTAACCATGATGAAATTGTACCCTCTTTCTTTCTAACTTTACCTTCAACAAGTGCAGTGTACGTACGTTCCTTCACGACCTCATTCCAAGCAGCTTGTAAACCGTTCTTCACTTCTTCGTTCTTTGCAAATAACATCACACCCGAAGTATCCCTGTCAAGGCGGTGAACAATATAAACACGGTTTCTGGAATTGGATTCTTTTACATAGTCCATTAACTGTCTGATAGCCGTCATATCTTCCGGGTTTTTCGATGCGACAGATAGAAGTCCAGCCTCTTTATTAATAACAATAATATCGTCATCCTCATGTAAAATCGTAACACCAACCAGCGTTTCCTCTTTCAATGCTGCTTGATTTTTAAGGATTTCAACACGCTGTCCCGGTCTGAGGGGATGATTATGTTGCGTGATTCCCTTTCCATCAACTGTAACCTGCCCGCGCGTCAGTATCGATTTCACTGAATTCCTACTGCTCTTAGACATCGACTCGAGTAAAAAAGGTAATAGTTCTGTAGGTTCTTTAACCAGATAAATTGCTGTGTCGTCTTTTCTGCTAGAAGAATTCTTATGATTTTTTTTCATAATATAATACGCCTCACTCTCATCTCTTATTATCCTCAAATTGCTACAACAATACAAACGCTGTATGATTAAACATAAGAATTAATTACAAATAGCAAGAAAAAGGGGATTTTTATGCGAGTTGCAATATTCGATTTTGATGGAACACTGTATTCGGATGAGACTTTCCAACTGCTCATGAACCATTTAAGATACCACCCCGTTTACAAATCAAATTATAAGCGTTTTTACCGTGCTATCTTACCTCCATTTATCGGTCATAAGTTAAAGTTGGTTCCAGAGGCTAAGATGAAAGAACGATCCATGCAAGTCTATTTAAACGCACTCCAAATTGCATCCATTGCGGAGATGAATACCTATTTTGGTGAACTAACTGAGAAAGTACGTGAAGGTTTTAATCCTGAAGTCATTGCACGGCTAAAGAAGCATGCGAATGACAATGTACATATAATGCTTGTTTCGGGAGCGTATACTTCTCTTTTAACATCGGTAACCAAAGAATTGCAATTTGACACAATTATCGGCACCGAGATTCCTCTGAATGGAGAAATCATCGATTATAAAACACCTATTTATCATATACAAGGACTACGTAAAAACGAAAAAATCAAGGAAGTTTTAGATGGCTATGATATCGATTGGCAAAATAGTTTTGCATACGGTGACAGCCTGTCCGATTTATCCGTCTTGGAACTCGTTGGTAACCCCGTGGCTGTTAGACCTGAACCAAGGTTACATGCAATTGCTACTGAACGGAAATGGGAAATAGTTTAAACGAAAAATATATTGAAATTAGCCAGTATGACAGATTTTAAGCGTACCCTACGTCCAAACTACAAAAACCAACATCCACTCAAAAGGATGTTGGTTTTTTGTTTATTTCTGTCATACAAATTCGGTTTCTAAATTTCGTTACTGGCGGATAGATGATATGAATAAGTGGTCCAATAGCAAAGGTAACAATGATTGTTCCAATGCCAATAGGTCCTCCAATAAAAAATGCCAAAACTAGGATAAATACTTCCATCACTGTTTTTGTTACAGCCAAACTTTTTCCTGAAAGTGATTGTAAGGCCATCATCAAGTTATCCACAGGATTTCTAGCAAAACTTGATTGAAGTTTAAAGCAAATACCTATTCCAATAATAACAATTCCTGCTGTTAATAAGAAGATTCGCATAGCCATTCCGGTTACCGAGTACGTAGAAAATACGATTAGCAACCAAAAATCGATAAAAGAACCAATGATTAATATTGTTATAATCGCTGAGAAATCCGGTACTTTTTTTAGTAGGACACTATTTATAATGATCAATAGCACGCCAACAATAAAGACCCAACTTCCTACCGTGAATCCAATAATATCTGAAAGCCCCACATACAAAGCATCCCAAGGTCCCGCACCCAAATCAGAAAGAATCATTAAACAAATCCCTAAAGACAATAATGCAAGTCCTATTAAATAAAACAAACCAATAATTACTATATTTCTCATAAAGTCAGCATCTACTTTCACATTTCTAATCTTAGTTGCCTGCCCCTTTTAATGTACCATATTTTTTTCTTGAAGATTCATTATTTCCGATAATTTTATTAAATGAGCTTTTTTTCGAATTTTTTTTGATTTTAAGCAAACACTGATATAAAAGCAATGTAAGCGCTCCATTCGCTAAATTTTCTAATTGTGCAGAATTTTCACTCTTGCATTATTATCTGCTTCATGTTAATAATTTATAACAACAGATAAAAACACTACAATGGAATGGGGTATGTTAAATGACGAGTTCTTACCGGTCATCTTTAGAAATGCATCAAATTCACAAGGGCAAAATGGAAGTTATTTCAAAGGTTCCACTTGAAAATAGTAGGGATCTTAGCCTAGCTTATTCACCAGGAGTTGCAGAACCGTGTATAGAGATTGCCAAAAACCCCAACGCAGTATATGACTACACAATCAAAGGGAATTTAGTAGCAGTGATTACAGATGGATCTGCTGTGTTAGGTTTGGGTGATATTGGACCAGAAGCGGCACTTCCTGTAATGGAAGGTAAAGCTCTATTGTTAAAGAGATACGCCAATATTGATTCGTTCCCAATCTGTTTAGGTACAAAAGATGTGGACACCATCGTCCAAACAATCAAAGCTATAAGCCCGACATTTGGCGGAATTAATTTGGAGGACATTTCAGCCCCGCGCTGTTTTGAAATTGAAAAGAGATTACGCGAGGAATGCAATATCCCAGTATTCCACGATGATCAGCATGGTACTGCTATCGTCGTTGCCGCTGGATTAATTAATGCTATGAAAGTCGTCAAAAAAAATATGGCAACCCTTAGAATAGCTGTAAATGGAGCTGGTGCCGCCGGGATTGCAATTGTAAAACACCTGCTGAACATTGGTTTTGAACAAATTGTCATCTGTGATTCAAAAGGCATTATTTACACCGGCCGTCCTGAAGGCATGAATCCGACTAAAGACGAAATTGCACAAATTACAAACCCAGACGGTCTACAGGGGTCTTTACAAACCGCTATGACAGGTGCTGATGTCTTTATTGGCGTTTCTGCTGCTAATATTTTATCAAAAGATGATATCGACTGCATGAATACAGATCCAATTATCTTTGCTTTAGCTAATCCCGACCCTGAAATTGCACCTGCTTTAGCGAAGGAATTAGGGGTACGTATTATGGCAACAGGTAGATCCGATTTTGCAAATCAAGTGAATAATGTGCTTGCATTTCCAGGTATTTTCCGAGGCGCTCTAGATGTGCGTGCAACCGAAATCAACGAAAGCATGAAGCTTGCAGCTACTTTTGCCATTGCTTCTGTCATTGACGATTCCGATTTGCATGAAGACTATATTGTTCCTGATCCTTTTGATGAACGCGTTGTAAAAGCGGTCACAGAAGCTGTGAGTAAAGCGGCAATAGAATCAGGGGCTTCTGCCCTTTCGCTCGCTGTCCATTAAATAGAACCAGTATAAAAACGTCGTAAAAAAGGGATACCTCCCTTTTTTCGACGTTTTTTTCAACTTTCCGCATTTTTCTTCATTTCAATTTGGAGACTGCCGTTTGTACTTCAGCAAAGAATACGTGTTCAACTTTACCAACACCCTGCTTTTTTAATTGTTCGTACAACCACTCTTCCGTCAGATTCAGCTCTCTTAAATTCCTTTTGGCAATTTTCCCTTCTGCAATTAGTTCAGTCGGAATATATTTGGGAGCAGGAGCGCTAGCATTTACGTCTTTTTTTGTAGCCCCTTGTAATTCCACTTTCTTTAAGACACTTAACTGTCCATTTGTTTCAAGAAGCGCATAATGGACGTCTGTATATGAAAAAATACTTTGTTCACGCAACATCATCGTTAAATCATTTAAATGCAGACGTAATTTCTTCATTGACTCTTCAACGAGTTTTCCTTCATATATGACAATAGTCGGCTGATCATCTAGTATTATTCGTGCTTTCTTAGATTTAAATGCAATATAACTCATTAGCATTGTCAAAGATGCCCACCAGATCATTGAAATCACCCCATTTAAAAATGGCGTTCTAGATTCTCCTGCTATATCTGCTGCAATTGACCCAATTGTAATACCGGTAACATAATTGAAAAGTTAGCTGAGAAATTTGCTTTTTCCCTAAAAACCGGGCAAGTATAAGAAGGACTAGAAATGCAGACGTTGTCCTAATGATCATTTCCCAAAAATCCACTTCTAAAAATTTATCCAAAACCACACCTCCACTATAGAGGAAGTGTTCCATTATTACCTATCGCCTATACATGTTAGTATCTTGAAGTTTAATTATTAAAAAGAGAGCACATCCAATAGCCATGTGAAATGACTGTTGGAAAGCTCTCTCTGTATCAATTACCATGTTTGGATTCAAATCAAGTGAGCGTGACCTGTTCATTCAGTATTTTCCTCTTTTTCTTCCTGCTTGTGATTCAACATGAAACGTGTCGAATTTTGTTCCTGTCCGCTCAGTACTTTAGGAACGCGCGAAGTTGTCGTATTATAGCTGCCTTCTATTTTTCTTGTTAAAAAGGATGTTCGCTCGTAAAGGGCAGAGCGGAGATTATCCAGTTGTCTTACTACCTTCTCCAACAATCCCTCTTGGTTGTCCAACCTTATGATTACATCCTTTTGAACGTTCTTATGCTGCGAAAATTGGTCAGATAATCGCTGTTGCTGATTCATCTGCTCATTTATTTTAAAGAGTACTTCCTCGTTTGCAGATGTAATTATTTCAATGCGCTTTATAATTTCTTGATTTGATTGACTTATACCCTTTACTTGCACATTACAATCCTGATTCGAATTTCTCAGGTTCCAAAACCTCTCAAGAAGCACTTGATTCTTATCTTCTAATTTCGAAAACGAATTTTGTGCTTCCTTCTCAAAACTTTCACGACGGATATCATTTTCTTTTAATCCCGATAGTTGTTCATGGATTGATATCATTCGATTTGATTGTGCTTTACTTTGTCGTTTCAGTAAGTTCTCCATCATATTAAACCGGCGGTTGGTTGTTTCGGTCGCTTCCTTCTGTTCTTTCATCCATTCCGCTAAAGGGTCTATTTTGAAGTGTTCTTGATTTTGATTTTTAATGTCCTCATTATTTTTAAAGACATTCGGATGCCCTTTTTCATTGATAAACAACCCCACACTTTTTCCCCCTTTGTCGTATTATCTTATGCACTATACGATAAAAAGGTCATTAAACAGTTATTCCCACACATAAGGCGTTTCTTGATAGACATAATAATTAAGCCAATTTGAGAAAAGCAAATGAGTATGTGAGCGCCATGTGTTCAAAGGTTCTTTAGTGGGATCATCATTCGGAAAATAGTTTTGTGGTATCTCAATGTCTACCCCTCTTTTAAGGTCACGTGCATATTCCTCCGCAAGTGTATCCGCGTCATATTCCAAATGACCTGTAACCATAATATGTTTGTTGTCTTTGGAAAGGACTATGAAAGCTCCTGCATCTTCAGACTTGGCGAGTAGAAGTAAACGAGGATCATTTTCAATTTCTTCTATTGAGACAGACGTATAACGTGAATGCGGCGCTCTGAATTCATCATTAAAGCCTCGTGAAAGATTGATGGTAGGATCGGATAAACGATGTGTAAAAACGCCTGAGCATTTTTTCGGCAATTCAAATTTTCCAATTCCATAATGATGATAAAGAGCTGCTTGAGCACCCCAACAAATATGTAAAACTGATGTTACATTTAATTTTGACCATTCCATAATTGCCATTAATTCTTTCCAGTAGTTAACATCTTCAAATTCCAAATGCTCAATAGGTGCACCGGTAATGATCAAGCCATCGAAACGGCGATGTTTCACTTGTTCAAATGTCGCATAGTATGCATCTAGATGTGTTTTACTAACATTTTTCGAATCATGTGTTGCTGTATTCAAAAATGTAACATTTACTTGCAACGGTGTATTTCCCAGCAATCGTAGTAGCTGTAACTCAGTTCTTTCTTTCTCAGGCATTAAATTTAGAATTGCAATAGTCATAGGACGTATATCTTGAGATGTTGCACGATCTTCATCCATCACGAATATTTTTTCCTTCTTCAATAGTTCTACTGCCGGTAATTGTTTCGGTATATTGATTGGCATTTGTCGTATCCCCTTTTCGATTTTATATGTATGATTTTTTAAATAGCGGTAGGCTCCTGCAACTCGATGCAATTCATCTTGAAAACCTTATAACTTCCTACCTTTTTAAAATATAAAAAACCCTTTTTTCTGTATGATAAGAAAAGAGGGTTCTTTTTAGGCTCTAAGCTCTTATCTCTCAAGAATTGATCTTGTTGGAGGTAGCACCTTCCTGACTAGGTCAGAGGTTGCTGAAGCTTCACAGGGCCAATTCCCTCTACTTCTCTTGATAAGAATATTTAATTAACTTCCATTATACTACTTAACTTACTATTGTAAAAGGTCTTTTTCTATTGCAAAAATTTTCATCGGATAAATCCCTCTTATAAAGCCACCTTAACAAAGTACTTATTGAAATGAAAGGAGCTGTTACAATGGGGAGAGATGACAACAAAACTGGCGGGAACAATGCGCGTTCGTTACCGCAGACACCGAAAAACCAAAAAATTAAACCTGGTGACATGAGTGAAGAAATTGCTCGCGAGTTTGCTGAACTGAGTTCCCTGAAACCAAAGCGAGAACGTATGAATCCAAATGCAAGAAAAAGAAAATGAGTAAGTAAAACGATGAACCCTCGCGCCAGCGTCATGCTGACGCGGGAGTTTATTTATACTCAGTCTGCGTTCTGCGCTTGCTTTAAATCTTCCTTTATCCCCTATAATCGCTCGGGATGCTGCCTTCCTTTTCTACTTCCACATTCCATGCAACAATTGTTGTACTGTCTCGTACATTTTGTCTCTCAATTTCCGTTAACAACTGTGAAATACCTTCATCGAGTTTTTTTCATTCAGCTCAGCAACAAGATTTGATGGATTCGAAAAAGGTTCACCTGGGCATTCCACCAAACCGTCAGTCGTCAAAAAAATAAGGTTGTTACCTTTTCTCAATTCTCTTGTTCCTGAAGTGTAGCATGGTACTGCTTGCTCAAACGTATTCACCTGACCAATCCACTCGAAGAATTGCCTTTGGTTGAGTTGAAATTGGTTCAGCGCAATCAGATCCGGATGTAATACGTATACTAGGCAATCTCCAACGGAAAACCACCATACATAATTAGCTTTCCTCACTACGATAAGACAAGCCGTTTCTCCTGTGACACACCTGCATTTGTCCAAAAACTTCTTGGATTGAAAAATCTCAAGGAGCTTTACTTCCAAATATTTAAAATCAAGAAAACCCTTTATGTTTATAATCTCTACAAAATCACTTTTAAACTGTTCAAGTGTATCAATGACAAGTTTCGCACTTTCGGCACTTTTATGTGCATCCAAAATAGCCGCGAATTCCCAATCCTCATTTTGCCAAATAACAAAGCCATCCTCGTTCTTGGTTTGTCCCGCTGAAGAATTGCCTCCAAAACGACCAACTGCCATCCGATTAACCCACCGAACATCCCGTTCATCGATAAAGTCCTTTTCACTTCCAACCCAAGAGTGATTATTCATGAACGCTCGACCAATCGATATGGCCTCACTTCATAACCCTCATAGGCAATCGTCTCTTTATTCAAGGCATCCTTCACTCTAGAAACGAATTGCGGGCGTTTTATCCAGTCTTCTACTTGTTCTTTATCAAAGTCAACAAATTGTACGTCAATCGTTTCAGGAGGCTGTGCAGCCGGCACACCAGTAATGACTCTCCCACGGAAAACTATAGAGATGATACCCGCCGTGATATTTTGATAAACGCCGACCATGTCACCGATTTCAGCGTAGATGCCTGTTTCTTCTAGCACTTCCCGTTTAACCGCTTCTTTTAACGTTTCACCTGGCTCAACTCGTCCACCCGGCATTTCATATGTATCATTTCGGTGATTGTTCCGTACAAGCAATACCTGTCCTTCCTCATTTACAATGTAACCACTAACAGCAACAATCTGTTTAGATTGCCCATAATCCCCTGTCGAAGTGAAAAACTCTTCATTTGATGAGGTATATAACGAACCGAATGTTTTTCGATGTCTTTGCGCTTGTGTATGCATTTCAGAAGCTCGGATGGCGGCATCCACCGTTTCATAATGTGCTCTGCTATCGTATGACCATAATGCCATAATCTCCGTCAGTTCTTCATCAACCCACCGTCCAACCAGCTGCGCCCCATGCGTCAGCTGATTCGGAAGCAAATAGGTGTGGAAAAACTGTGTAAACGTTTCGTACATCGGCGGTTCTATCTTGTACGTTTTTCTGCGATACAGCATATAATGATTCTCCCTTAAACAAATACATATTTAACGAGCATTTTTCAATAACCGAATTAGACCCAATGTGAAAACAGAAAAGAGTATTAAAGTGAATTTAGGGTCAATGATAGGTCTAAACTTAACTTTTTCCGAATCTATTTCATAGACACCTAGAGGTCGGATGGCAATACGCCCCCCCACCTCCTTCTCCTTGGCCTACCGAAGAGTTTCCAGTTTCTTCTGAATAACCCCCTCCTCCGCCAACGATATAATTGATTTTTGCTACAGGAAGAACTTTTTTGTTTTTAAATTCAACCGGTTCACCGAAAACCAACGATACGTCCCGCTGCCGTCTAAATTTTTCAAATATCCTTCCAACTGGTGATTGGTATACAGCAGTTTTTTCAGCGTCCATTTCTCTTACTCTCTTAATTTTTCATCATTACTGGGATTCCGTTTTAATATTGAAATTCAACTCTTACAGTAGCGTTAATCGTGATTTGTCCTTGTTCAATCGGAGTTGCCACTGCCATTTCCTTCGCTGAAAAAGAACGATATAAGATGGGTTCTGCTTTTAATTCTTCTACAATTTTAATTGGCTGAGGGTCAAGTTGCAGCTGCATTGTCGCAGCAATGGTTTGCGCTTTAACGAGAGCATTTTTCAATGCTAGGCTCAATGCTTCTTGATAATGAAGTTGTTCATCTTCAACAGTGAACTGAATGTTTGAAACCCTGTTAGCTCCGTTTTGAACAGCCACGTCTATCACATTTCCAACTTGATCAATGTCTGAAATTTTTACAGTGATTGCATTTGTCACTTCGTATCCTCTAAATATTTGTTCACCTTCAATATAGTCATATTCAGGAAGTATATTATACGAAACGGTTTGTATATTTCTCCTTGCAATTCCTAATTTAAATAATGATTCAATGACTTGATTCATCAAATAAGCATTTTCTTGCTGTGCATGGCTAAGTTGTTTAGCTTCTGTAATTACTTCCAATTGAATTTGAGCTGTATCCGGGGCAACTGAAAGACTCCCAATCCCAGTAACAGTCATAACGCGATGTTGCGGTCGATACATTTGTTGTGCGTAAGGATAATACATTTGCCTCCACCTTTCCTGAGCATCATTATGCCTCTTTAGATAGTATGCTGATTGCTCGGAAAAGATAATTGCAGTTGTACTAAACAGAGAACTGAAACCTAACTATTAACGGAGATAAATTCACTTTTCAAGAACTTCAAAAACGTCTATATTGGATTTATCGCCAATTATTGTAATGTTTACAACCATCTTAATAACCTAAAAAATGGATGTTAAATTCATGACAGGTTCTTAACTTCTATTCCCGTATATACCTTATTTACACAAAATTTTTTAATTATTTCTTGGGCAATAATCTAGATAATCTTCTTAACTTTTTTATTTTCACATTTCACCCCATCCATATGCGACTTCACTCAAATTCTTACCAGCAATTTCGATATCTTCAATTTCAATTTTCTTACCACCTAACGCTTCATAGAATAGGCAAGCCGGGTTCTCTTCTATCGCCCATATGAGCATTGAGTTAAAATTATTATCTTTCAAATCTTCCACAACCGCCTGAAAAAGCAATCGCCCGATCCCTTGTCCTTGGTATTCTTTCAAGAGATAAATCGCATATAATTCCCCTGTATAGGCTTCATATTTCCCAGTACGTTCTTTTCCACCTGTAGAAAATCCGATGACTTGACCATTTTCATCTTCCGCTATGTATACGTGATTCTCTGTTATCCCCTTTTTCCATATTAGCTCACGCTTCTCGTAGGAAAGGCTTTCTAAAAAAGTGTCCGGTACAATTCCTTTGTATGTCGTTCTCCAACTATCCACATGTACTTTTGCAATTCCTTTTGCATCTTCTACCTTTGCTTTTCGAATTAATATCTCACTCACTCCTCATCGTTATAAGAAGACCTGGAAAACAGGTCGACCAACTATAAAAAGTTATTTTGGACGTGCCTCATAGGGATGGATTTGACCTATTATGCCTACCTTTTCATCTGTTTCAATTTGCTTAATCACTCCATTTGCAATCTCATTATGCGTAAGCCAACGTGAACCACTGTCTTCCAATACAAACCCCAAATAGATTTTCCGGTATTTGCACGAGCTAGGAATACGGATATGTTCATCTTCGAAATACCGCCGGCTTCCCTTTACATGAAATACACGAAACGGTACTTCTCCAGGGTTCATTTCACAAATACGCTCAAGCACACTGTAATTTGGTGTCCAACTGATAATAAGATCAAACTGACCACGTTCTCTAAGCGCTATATTAATTTCGTCATATATATCATCTGTATCGTAATCAGTCATAAGGGGAAATATAGAATTTGGCGCACTTTCTTCTTGCAATCGTTTAAATTTCGACACTGTACGCCCAATGACAGAAACAGAATAATCTTCACCTGCAAGGTAAATACAAACTCCGGCAAGCATACCCGTACCACCAATGATTAGAGCATGATTGTTCCTTTTCATCCATTTACCCTCTATTCTAAAAGTTGTTTGTGGGATCTACTAAATTAATACCCACCATGTAATAAGTACTAATTGAAGAAATCTTGAATACCAGTTGTCAACGAATGACCCTATAAAAGTTGTAGGATTAAATACTGTGTATAAAATAAGGCTGGGGTGAATTTCCAGTTTTATGTAAAGCACCTCCTAGCGCCGTAGCGAATTCAATATGATTCTCTATTTCAACATATTTGGTTAGTATTAATAATCGGATATATCACTCCATCCATATGCAACTTCACTCAACTTCTTGCCCCCAATTTCAATTTCTCGTGTGTCAATTTCTTTTCCGCCTAATGCCTCATAAAATTGGCATGCTGGATTTTCTTTTATGACCCAAATGAGCATTGAATTCAAATTATTTCTCTTTAAATCATCTACTACCAATTTGACCAGTGATCGCCCAAGCCCTTTTCCTTGGTGCTCTTTCAAAATGAAAATCGTATATAATTCACCTAAATACGTTTTGTAGGTACCCGTACGTTCTTTTCCACCTGCAGAAAATCCAATCACATGACCATTTTCATCCTCTGCTATGTATAAATTATTCTCGATAATCGCTCGCTTCCATATCGGCTCCCGTTTATCATATGAGAGGTTATTCAAAAAATCGTCCGGCACAATCCCTTTGAATGTCGTCCTCCAACTATCCACCTGGACTTTTGTTACACCAGTTGCATCCTCTCTATTTGCTATGCGGAAAGCCATTCCAATCCCCCTCAATTTGACCATATAAATTAAGAATCGCTTCCATGCAAGGCACAGAAACGATTCCGTTGACAGCTACTATAACTTCAATAAATGTGTCGTCTCGGAAGCGGAGTCGTCCAATTCGAATCCATTTGCTCTATAAAAAGCATCTGCTTTGAATGAATCTGTTCGTACTGTCACTTCATTGAACGTACTTCGTGAATGGTCGACGATTTCTTTGAGTAAAAGGGATCCTACACCTTGCCGCCTAGCTTCATCCAGCACGTAAAATCTTTGCAAACGAGCAACTTGTGTATCTTCGGAAAAAGGTGATTGATTCACCCCGCCGATTGCTACTACATTACCTACTTCATTTCGAACAGATAATAAAGCTTCACCCGGTTTATTGAACGTATTTGTTCCATCCTGATAGTCATTGACCAACCGTGTTAAAAATCGATACCCTTCTGTTTCACTTTCCTTCACTAAATGGGCAATATCTATTTCCCCTAAATTATCAACCTGTTTTACTGTATAAGCCATCTCTATTCCTCCCATCATTCAAATAATTTAAACATACAGTCTATTTCGACATCCGCTACAATAAAACCTTTTAACAAGCAAAAATGACTTGATACGGATAAATACTCTCCGCGTCAAGTCATTTTGTTGAAACTCATTTCATATCGTCTACGTCATATTGCGCTTTAGAAAAGCCCCTGCCGAGAATTTCAGATGCATTCAAGAAGATGACAAACGAAGTCGGCTCCTTTTTTTGAAGAAGCTTTTTGAAATAGACGGCTTCTGCTTGTTCGACGACACATAAAACCATTGTTTTCTCTTGATTGGAATAGCCGCCGATTGTTTTGATTTTCGTTAATCCTCGATTGATTTCATTTTTGATGATGTCTTGTATTTCCTCTTCTTTATCCGTAATGATGAGAACCAATTTAGTCGGTGATGTTTGCAACTGAACAAAGTCAATTACCTTACTCGTAACATAAATTGCGATCATCGCATAAAGTGCAAGTTCGAAGTTGAAGACAAATGCTGAAGCGACGACAACTAGTCCATCTACAAGCAACTGGGAAAAGCCACTCGAAAGGCCGGTGTATTTCTTGACCAATTGAGCGATTAAAGCAGTACCGCCTGTCGAACCGTTTCCCCTATACACAATGCCGAGACCGACACCAAGCATAATGCCTCCATAAATCGCACTCAACAATGGATTGTCGACAGCGAGCTTTATGTCCATTGTTAACCAAATAACAAACGGTACAAAAAATGTACCGACTAGTGTTTTTAAACTGAATTCCTTGCCGACAAGTATGACTCCAAGAAATAATAATGGAATATTAATAAACCATTGCACGTACGCCGGATTAAATAGGAAAAGTTCATACAAAATTGTACTAATCCCGGATACTCCGCCTGCAGCTAATCTAGATGGTAATAAGAAAATATTGAAGGCCAAGCCAACAAGTGCAGCCCCGAAAATAATCTGTATGTATTCAAATAAGACCGTTTTCCTGAATTTTTGTATTGCCATTAATTTATGATCCCTTTCTTTCGCCTTGCTCATTTGAAAAAAAGCGAGCGATGACATCATTTTTTTAGATTTAACAAGATTATATATAGAAACCGAATGCTTCGTATCCAAAATAAAATGATAAAAGCGATAAAATACTAAATACGACGTTTTCTACGGCGCCACCTGTCCTTGTCGTCAACGGAAAGCGTACAGTCATCTGAAGCGGAAATAGCAGTTTAATGCCATTTTTTGTCGCCATATCTAGGATGTAATGGCTCACCATTCCTGCCATGAATCCCGCCTTGGCAGCTTCATTAGGAATGAATGTATTCAATAAAGCTGCGATTAGTACTAAAAACAACAAACTGTGCGTAAATGTGCGATGACCGAATAGCATATTGATAAGTTTCGATAACAAAGGCAATTTCCTTCCGATTTTACTGCCGCCGTGGCAGATGTCAGGAAGCAATGCGCCAATCACTCCTGCCCCTAGCATGATAATCGGATCATGATTTGTTAATTGTGCATAAGCAAGACTTGCTGCAATGCCGCCTACGATGTGTGTTTTCCCTGTCATGCTGTTTTCTCCTTTTCCCCATAAATCTTTCCTTACTAGTATAAACGTTGTTACGTCACCTGACACGGAAATCATACAAATGTTTTGCAATGAATTTCCAATACTTTCATTTGAAATTACAAATCGGTTGATGTAAACTATATTTACAAGCTGCGTTGTGCGTATACCCATTAAGTTTTAACCTTTAAGCTGTAAACGGGAGTTTTACCTAGATACAGAAATGGCACGCCCAGTTCTTTCGACAACTGGGACATACAGGAATGTTTCTGCGAACACCCACTTTGAGGAGTGGTGGTTTAAAACTTTCTAAGACCATACGGCAAAGGCGGCTATGCTTTATAAAGCTATTAGCATCAGTTCTTTTCGAAAAAGCATCATCCTTCAATGGGTGATGCTTTTTCGTTGTTGTTATTAATCTGATACAAATGCGGCGCATCCTTTGGTTTAGTAATTTTATTCCACCATTAGAAATTCACTTCGAAATCTTTAACGTAAACAGCATTTCCAGTAATATCTATATCATAACTATCTTTATTTTTAGATACCCGCACCATAACCCGACCATTTTTTTCAATTTCCTGCCCTTGCTCTACTATTAGATTTAGAGTTTTTTCAAAGCTGCTGTTTATGTATTTAGCATAATATGCGCCCATTACCCCCGAAGCAGTTCCAGTCACTGCATCCTCTGTAGTACCAGAATAAGGTGAAGAGAAGTGCCGAGCGTGCATATGTGCATTGGAATCATAGGTTTCCAAACAAAAAGGATGGATAGATGTTTTTGGCATTTCTTTTAATATAGTGGGGAATAGCTTATTAATAGGTTTCATTTTTTTAAATGCATCAAGTTTATTTACAGGTACCAATAGTGTCCAAGTACCTGTACTACCGTATAGAATCGGTAAATCATCATCAATGTCCTCTTTGATTAAACCAATTGAGTTGGCTAAATCTTCCTTTGAACCTCTAAATTCTTCAAACTGTGGCGGGATCTGTTTCATCGTTATGTTTATTTCATTATCAGCTGTTTCATTAATCTTTATTGGTAAAATGCCTGCTTTTGTTTCAATCGTAATATCTATTTTATCTCCTAACAAACCTTTTGTTCTTAAAGCAAAAATTGTAGCTATTGTTGCGTGTCCACAAAGATCCATTTCATGACCTGGTGTAAAATAACGTATTCTAAGGTCAGCTACTTCAGATTTAACTGGAAAAGCAGTCTCATTAAATCCTACTTTTAAAGCAATTTCTTGCATCATCTCAACTGTTAGATCATCCCCATTAAAAACAACTCCTGCTGGATTCCCTTTATTAGCTTCTTTACTAAATGCATCATAATGATAAACCTTTACCGATTTCATTTTTCATTTCCCCTCCACTTATTTTGTATTTTCATCAGCCCAGTAAAATAATTTCATAAGTTCCTTTAATAAATAAAATTAAATCTCCGAAAAAACCTAAGCAAAAAAATGCGAAATAGTAGCTTGCATTTGTAATTTCCAATTTAAATAGTTCTTTGATTGCCTGAATAAATAACTTATTAAAGTTAAACCAACTCAATATCCATCCAATGAGTAGAAAAGTTACAATCGCCATTTTGAAATCTCCTTCCTTAATTAGGTCAACTCACTATACATTTATTGGAATTCCCTACTAAAAAATCTTGCTTCGTTACCGTCATCACTGCGCGCAATCAGATTGGCTCTAGTAAAAATGCTTTATATTTCAACTCTAATTCTCTACGAAATTAATTTTCCTCATAACTTTTTGTATTACTTTCGGAAAAAAGTAAGCTCCGAAGAAAGCAAATACAAAAGCCTGTAACCAAGTTTTTAACCATGAAATTAAAAACGTGTTATTATAACCTCTATTTATGGAGACTAAAATAAATGAAATAAAAAAGGACAGACTAAAGGCCATTAAAAATGCAAAAATAATAGGTTTGTATTTAACATTAATACTCATTTTTCTCCACCTTTCAATTAAATAATTTCAGGATTTAAACATAACATAAACCCGACTACTATTAACCAAACTGCCTCAATTCGAACCATTGTAGCCGGCATTCACTACTGTCGCTTTGACATTATGCTTATCCATCATATCACTTCAACTCCGGTATCATGCTCTTGGAATGCACACAAAAGTTCTTCCAGAGCAATCAGGCCATTCGAATATCAATATCGTCATGGAAACGTAATGTTTTTTGTATTTTAAAAAACAAAAAAACAGCAGTAGAAGTCCACTGCTGCAAGATGTTTCCTGTCAATAACCTGAGTCTTCGGATGTAAAGTTCTCAATCATTTTGTAATCATATTTTTTTAGCGGTTTTTCTGCAGGACCTTCAATTACTTCTCCAGTAAATGAAAACCTAGACCCATGGCACGGGCAATCCCAGGTGCGGTCACCGTTGTTCCATTCGACTTCACATCCGATATGAGTGCAGGTTGTATCTACGATATGCAGTTTGCCCTCATCATCTTTATAGGCACCTTTTCGATGTCCTTCAAGGGTGATAACGGCACCTTCCCCCTTAGATAAGTCTTCCGGCCTTGTTTTTGGTGAATCCAGTTTCCCTTTAATTAATTGACCGACGACGTTGGCGTTCTCCTTAAAGAAGTTTTTCAAACTCGGATGCGCATAGAACCGTGAAGGCGTAAATAACTTTTCAAAGGGGTTCTCTTTGTCTAGAATCATATCCCGGAATAACAGTGCTGCAGCTGTTCCATTAGACATTCCCCATTTCCTAAAACCTGTAGCAATCAGGATATTAGGTTGTCCTGATGTTAATTCACCAATGTAAGGCAATTTGTCCAGCGTAATTAGATCTTGTGCAGACCACCGATAGACGATCTCCTCAAGTCCAAAAACTTCCTCACCAAAAGTCTCTAACGCTTTGTAATGTTCCATCGTCTCTATTCCTTGACCGGTCTTATGACTTTCCCCAACAATAAGGACCATTTCTTCTCCGTTTACCATTACAGATCGGAGTGAACGTGTCGGCTCATCGGCACTTAAATACATTCCACCTGGAAATTTCTTTTTTGCTTTGATAGCAAGAGCATATGATCGATCTGCATGCATTCTTGTAGAATAAAGCCCAAGTCCCTCATAAAACGGAAAATGAGAACAAGCAAGAACATGTTTGGCGGTTATGCTATGTCCTTCACGAGTAAGTACGACTGGCTGATCTCCCGTCTCAATATTCACTGCTGTCGTGTTTTCAAAGATAAGACCGCCTTTTTCAGTGATGAGTTGTAGTAAATGGACAAGATATTTGGTTGGGTGAAACTGAGCTTGGTTATTCATGACGAGGACCTTTTGAAAATCTATTTCAAAAGGTATACTATCAACCAATCCCCCTTCTATGCCAATCTTTTCATAGGCTTCTGCTTCTTTTTCAATCTTGCGTGCGTATTTCTCTGTAGTGGCGTATATGTACGCATCTTGCATGCTAAAATCACAATCGATGTTATGTTGGTCCACTGTTTCTTTGATAAAGTTAAGTGCTTCCCTGTTCGCCTCATAATACAAACGTGCGTTACTTCTTCCAATGTTATGAATGAATTCATCGTATATTAAATCATGTTGAGCAGTAATTTTGGCAGTTGTATGACCAGTTGTCCCGTTCAACACTTTTCCCGCTTCGATAACAGCGACTTTCAAGCCTTCATTAACTAACAGATAGGCGGATGTAATTCCGGTAATACCTGCACCTACAATAACGACATCAACTTGAAGATCTTCCTCTAAACTTGGAAACTGTGGAAACTCAATATCGGTCCTCCAATAAGATTCAACTTGCTCCGGCAACTTTCCATTTTTATTATCATTTTGGGTCACAATTAATCCTCCATTCAATACTCATATAAAGTAAGGCTATACAAACAACATAGCCTTACTTCTTTACATTTAATCCAATAATCGATTATTTTCGTCGACAGCTAATAGTCTTGTTTCCTGAATATCATGCCCGATATAAGCCGTTATGACTGAACTACATAAAGTACAATAATATTTCCATTCTTCATCATCGGAAAGTAGTCCTTTCCTTCCCAAACGCATGCTTTACATATATTTCCGTCTCCACTTTAATACTCATGAAAATTAGGAGAACTATATTCAACAATTGATTCCGATTACTCCGACGGTATACATTCATCTTGAGCATATTCCTTATGTATTAGACTATTTTTGTAGAATTTAATGAGCAATATTATTTTAGATGGATTGCGAAATGAAGTCTTTTGGTCTTATACCTCAAAGCAGTGTGGACCCGAAAACGCCTATGTGGGAATAATAAATTGATATATATTGTACCAAATCGACATAATTCTCCCGTAAATCATGTACGGATACCCACTTTTTCGAAAAGTGAATTTATCATACACAATATTGTTATTCCTAGAGAAACCTAAAACAAACAAAAATCGAGCGAACTCCAACTACATCATGGAGTTCGCTTAGATAATGAAACAAGGTTATATTTCAATTATGATTGGAAGAATCATCGGCCTTCTTTTTGTACGATCATATAAATAGGTCTCAGTCGATTTTTTTATGTTTTGTTTTAATATATTTCTTTGGTTTCGATCGCTTCCCTTTAAATTGCTAACGGTCTTTATTACCAGCTGATTTACATCATTCATAAGTTCTTCTGAATCACGACTAAACACAAAACCTCGGGAGATTATATCTGGATTGGAAACAAGCTGACCATCCGCTTTATTTACAGTCACTACAATAACAAGCATTCCCTCTTCAGATAATAGTTTTCTGTCACGTAATACGATATTTCCTACATCACCAATTCCCAACCCATCTACAAAAATATTTCCTGATTGAACTTTTCTTGTTTGGCGGGCAACCTGATTTTTTATATCAACAACATCTCCATTGTTAATAATAAAAATATTTTCTTTTTCCACTCCAATTGATTCGGCCAACAAGCTGTGATGATGTAACATTCTATATTCACCATGTATAGGAATGAAATATTTCGGTTTCATTAACGTAAGCATTAATTTCAGTTCTTCTTGAAAGGCGTGCCCTGAAACATGCATTCCCGTTTCTTTTCCCGATCCATAAATCACTTTTGCCCCTAACAGAAATAAATTATCGATAATTCGTGAAACGCTCTTTTCATTTCCTGGGATAGGACTTGAAGCAAAGATTACGGTATCGTCTGAATCGACTTGTACCTGACGAAAATTCGAACTGGACAAACGCGATAGTGCCGCCATAGGTTCTCCCTGACTACCAGTACAGAGAATGGCTACCTTTGCTGAATCCATTTGTCTAATTTGATTTTTTTCAATTAGCATTCCATCTGGAATAGTTAAGTAACCTAGTTCAGAGGCAACCGAAACAACATTTACCATACTTCGACCAAGCAGAGCTAGTTTTCTGTTCGTTTTCTGTGCAGCGTCAACTACTTGCTGTACCCTGTGAACATTAGATGCAAAAGTCGAGATAAATACTTTCCGACGAGCATTGCGGAATGCCTCTTCTATATGTCCACCTATAAGCCGTTCAGATGTATTAAAGCCAGGGCGTTCCGCGTTGGTACTTTCCGACAAGAGAAGTAATACACCTTTGTTGCCGATATCAGCCATTTTATGGATATCTGGATATTCGTTATTTACAGGTGTTAAATCAAACTTAAAGTCGCCCGTATGTACAACTGCGCCTTCAGGTGTATGAAATGCAATTCCTAAACAATCGGGAATGCTGTGATTTGTTTTAAAAAACGTTAAACTCATCGTTCCGAACTCTAAGTTTGAATCAGAGTTTATCATGAACAACTCAGTACCTCTAAGAAGCCCATGCTCTTTTAACCTTAGTTCAATTAACCCTAACGTTAATCTTGTCGCATAAATCGGTACATTTATTTGATTTAAAAAATATGGTATGCCTCCAATATGATCCTCGTGCCCATGTGTAATGACTAATGCTCGTATTTTATCCTTATTTTCTTTTAAGAAAGATACATCCTGGATTATCAAGTCAATTCCCATTAAACTCTCATCCGGAAATTTAGAACCACAATCAATTACCACGATATCGTCTGCGTACTGTAAAACATACATATTTTTCCCTATTTCGTTAATACCACCTAAAGCGAAAATTGATAAATTACTCTCTGTTGTCATCAAAATAGATTTCCTCCTAATTTAGATTTCTATACGAAGTATTCCCATTTGGTTTTTATTTATGATTGTTACTATTCAAATGGAATAAAGTTTTTTAAAGAATAAATGTGTTGGGGTATAGACGAATGTTCATTACTGACTCGTATTATTCCTAAAACATCAAAAAACCTCTACTCGATTGAGAAGAGGTTTTTACTAAAAAATGACTCCGGAGGTAGGAATCGAACCTACGACCGATCGGTTAACAGCCGATTGCTCTACCGCTGAGCTACTTCGGAATGGATATTAACTTTGTAAACGTATTATATCCAAAACTCATTATGTTATACATTACATTCATCGACAGAAGATAAGATTTCCAAACAGATGATTATATCCAAAAATAAAATCCCAACCTTTTGGAAACAGTTTGGATTTTGTTCCTGATTTCAATCCATGTTGCATGACATGGATATTCCCCCTGTCCAAAATAACCTTTACAATATTAGGGAAAGCGTAATATGAACATCAGAGACTTACCTATATTACAACCACTATTCATGCTAAAATGATAGGTAATCATTTTTTCACTGGTAAAGGAGGCGGAACGTATTCTAAAACGATTGGTCGTTACGGGGTATAAACCGCATGAACTTGGTATATTTGATGATAAACACCCAGGAGTACATTTCATTAAAAAGGCTTTGGAAAATCGACTCGTAACATTGCTAGACGATGGATTGGAATGGGTTATTATTAGCGGTCAACTAGGTATTGAAACATGGGCAGCGGAAATCGTAATTGAATTAAGAAAAGAACATACCGGATTAAAATATGCGATTATCACCCCTTTTAAAGAGCAAGAGAAAAATTGGAACGACATGAAAAAGGAAAAGTACCATACGATTGTTGCTTTGGCCGATTATCATGTTAGTTTAACGAGCAAACCTTACGAAGCTCCATGGCAGTTTATCGAAAAAGACAAATTTTTCATGCGTAATTCTGATGGAATTCTCATTGTCTATGATGAGGAAAATGAAGGATCTCCAAAATTTGTGAAGAAGGCAGCAGAAAAACACGCTGAACGTACGGACTACCAAGTACTCACAATTACCGCGGACGACTTACAAGTAATCGCGGAGGAAGAACAGATGGATGAATGGCAATGAATCTTATGTTACCTTGACAGATGATATTATCCATGATAAGATGATTCAGTTAACAATTAGGTAATCGTTATGATTGAATATCTGGCATTCTATGTACTGTTTTTGAGAATACTTATTCACACTGGCGCGACTAAAGGGTCGCAAGGACGTAAAAGTAGGCAGGGTTTATGTTGCTTAAGTTAGAAGACACCCAGTGGAACAATGACCGCGGCTCTGAAAGCTTATCCTTTCTATGGAAATTATTCCCCGAATTTTCGGGATGAAAAATTAAATTCAAAATAGTAGTGGTACCTAACAAAAAACAAAGGGATGTCCTCAATTGAGGACATCCCTTTTCCAATTTACATTGTTTTCAGCAAGTAAATCAATTGCTACTCCATGATGAAAGCCTTACAATTATAGGTAAATAAAGGAGGTTTTAAATTGAATATTTATGCTCATCGCGGCTCATCAGGAACACATCCCGAAAATACAATTTCTGCCTTTCGGAAAGCTGCTAAACTGCAAATATACGGCGTAGAATTTGATGTTCATCTTACAAAAGATGGTGAACTGGTCGTCATCCATGACGAAACAATTGATAGAACGTCTAATGGCCACGGTTTCATAAAGGATATGACGCTATCAGAACTAAGGATGTTTGATTTTGGCAGCTGGTTTTCTTCCGTATTTCAAGGGGAAGTCATACCTACATTACGTGAAGTACTCGATATTTTCTCTGAAACGTCTCATCATCTAAATATTGAACTCAAATCAGATATTTTTCCATATGAAGGAATGGTCAAAAAAGTTACCGAGCTAGTATCGGTTATGAAACTTGATAGTCGTGTCGTAATTTCTTCATTCGACCACGGAGCGGTTCAAATGGCAAAAAAAATAGCCCCCAATATAGAAACCGCCGCCTTGTTTATGGAAGTACTTGTGGAACCGCTTGATTATTTGCGATCAATTCCTGCAGATGCCTTGCATATAACATTACCATCCGCTCTCCGACCGTTTGCTAAAATGGTTATCGATAAAGGTGTTTCCATTCGTGTATTCACGGTAAATGAGTATCAATATGTAGATGCTTTGACTCAAGTCGGTGTCACCGCTATTTTTACAGATTACCCAGAAAAAATGATGACTTATTTGAACAATAAAAAACTGAGCAAATGAACTGCACCCCAGCTAGTAAGTGTGACTACCAATTGGGGTACCGTTCAAACTAGCTCAGTTTTTTTTACTAGCAGACGCACCAATAAACTTATCAAATAGCCGTAGGGAGACAGAATCTCCTTTTGCTGATAATAATTCGGGATGCCACTGAACACCCAGTACAAATTCCTTACCAATGCATTCGATTGCTTCTATAATTCCATCACTCGCCATACCAGTAACTTTGAAAACAGCAGCTACATCTTTCAAAGATTGATGGTGGTATGAATTAACTTGAATGCGCTCACTTCCCGCTATCGTTTTTAGCAAACTTCCGTCTTCAACCATCACATAATGAGATGGATGTGAATTGGGTGCTATTTGAAAATGCTGAAGTGTTGGACTCTCGTTTTGTTTATGTAAATCTTGAAAAATCGTGCCCCCAGCTGCAACATTCAGTACTTGGAGCCCCCTGCATATACCGAGAATAGGTTTGCCTGTTTTGAGCATATGTCGAGTAATTTCCAGCTCGATTGAATCCCTGATTGGCGAAACTTCACCCAGATAAGCATATGGCTCTTCATTGAAAAGCATAGGATTAATATCCTGCCCCCCGGATAATATGAGTCCATCCAACATTCCAAGCAGCTGACTGACATCTTCCTCAATCCCAACCGGAATGATAATCGGTAAACCGCCCGCTCTGATGACCGATCGGACATATTCATTATCTAAAACGTGCTTGCCACTTTGTTCGACATCTGTCGTTATGCCGATAACCGGTTTCATCAACAGTCCCCCTACTTAACGGTATTTTATTTATCAGGGTTACAAATTGCAAGTTCACGTCAATCAAATCACGATGCATTAGGCAGACAAGCTGTTGATAAACTCTTCAATCTCTGCTTGCGATTTTCGATCCTTACTGACAAAGCGCCCTACTTCTACCCCGTCATGGAATGCTATGAAACTAGGGATTCCAAAAATATCAAGTTCCCCACATAAATCGATAAACTCGTCACGGTCAACCAGGATGAATTGATATTCAGGATAATCCGCTTCAATTCGAGGTAAAATTGGTTCAATGACGCGACAATCCCCACACCAATCTGCTGAGAACATAAAGATTATACGCTCCTCACTTTTCAATTGTTCAAATTGCTCGATCGATTGCAACTTCTCCATTCGAATCACTCCTTATTTTAAATTATCTATAATTTTAATTCTATCATCAAAAAAAGTGGCAGTCACCAACTCAGCCTTTAAACGACTCATTTTTTTAACAACCAACTATTTTTTGAAGCTCCACATGGACCATTTTCCGATGTCTACAAAGCCAATCCGTTTGTAAATAGAACCTGCATCGGGATTATCGTAAAACAGACATATCATCTTACCTTCTTTGAGAAGTTCTTCGCAGATCACCGACATACAAAATGAAGCCAACCCTCTTTTTTCGTGACCTGGTAACGTTCCTACACCTACAATCATTGCAGACTGGCTATTCTCAGCCGTACTCGATGCAGAACTAATTATTCGACCGCCCTCTTCGATGTAATAAGACCGTGCTGACCCATTGCTAAGTGAATCACGTTTATGTTCAACACTCATCGTACTCATTGCAAATTCAGGTATCCCTTGCATTTGATCAATGATTATTTCAGCGTCTTCAGGTACAGCTTTCTTCACAACTATTCGTGCGGGAACTACTGGCAAGTCATTTCCCTTCTCACATTTCGCATAATAAAGTACTCGAGGATTGGTTGGTTTCAAATTCAAATGCGGTTCCAATTTAAGAACAATATGTTCAATCCCAGATATGAACTCGTATTTTTTATCAAAATTGATTATTTCTGCGATTCCTTGCGCATCGAATTCTCCAGGTGCATAGACTATGAAGTTTCCAGCATATTTTAACAGAACACCACGCAATTGATCATCCTCTGTGACATCTCCCCATAATTTCTGAATGGGATTATCAAACCCATAGGCTTCGATATCTCCAATAATAAAAAGGTTTTCTGCTGGTTTTTGAGAGACAAAATCTAAAGTTAGTTGCCTGTCTTCCTCAGTAAGTAGTCGAATCATTCAGAACACCTCTTTTACTTTTATGCCTAAGTTTACCAAGAGGTGCTCGATTTCACAATATGAAAAGGACCTTGTCAATAAAGCTGACAAGGTCCTTCTAATCCAGCCGTTAGCTTGGAACACTTTTATGAAGCGGTGGGGGAATAATCCACCCTTTTTCTTTATTCAAAGTTAACAATTTAAAACCGAACAGCATTTTATCCGCGTGGAATTTACTGAACATCATTGCGACATCTTCCCGCAAGCATTGTCCCATTACTTGACTGCATGACACAAGACCCTGCCCGACATTAATGGACATTGCAGCACTGATTTCCGGATCCATAAATCTCGCACCGACCGGTATATCTTCTGCTGTCGCTTTAGGTCGTTCAGGCAATGAAGGGGGTAATGCGATTCCATTCTCTTTCAAAACATTTTCAAGTTGCTTATTTTCTGATTTCATCGTTTTAATTGCCTCTTCTAGGAGTTCAATGAGATCTCCGTCACCTGCATGATTAACAAATGCTTCGTAGCCACTAATTAGCCCATTATTCGCCAAAACATATGCCCATGATCCTATTACTTCTCCGTAGTGCAACGGTTCGTCTTTCGGATTTCCATCTAAAATTCCCAATTTTATTATCTCTCCTTTTTTCTCCACTTGTTTAAATGGATCTCAACCTTATTATGTGAAGATATAAAAGTTATATACATCATTTTGTCTAGCTCGAAAATTTTCACATAGCTACACAGTTATGAATTAATCAATTTAGGGAATTCTAATTAAATGGCTAAAAAGGGAGGGTATTTTTGTGCGACATTGGATTTTTTTTCCGATGTATATCATCACATTGTCGTTTCTATTCTTTACTGTTGTTGTAGCAAAGGAAGAACCATCAAGAGAAACAATTCTGGAAGAACGAATGCAATATTATTTACGTTTCGAGAATGTAACTGTTCCGTGGTATTATTTAGCCGCCGTCGATCAGTATGAACGTAATATCCAACAGGTTCGAACTGATATACCCAAGAAAGATGGAACCATCGCAATCCACTTTTTAGATGAGTATTGGATTGGCTCACTTAATCCAGATAAAGACGATACATCTTCTGAATCGATTGCCTACTTTGGCGGAAATGGCCTTGATGGTAATGGAGACGGTGTTGCAGATAATAATAATGCAGAAGATGTGCTTTTTACAATGGCCACTTACTTAAGTAAGTATGGACAAGAAGAAGAGGATTTCAAATTAGCTTTAGAAAATTATTACAAGCGTGAAGAAACTGTTAGGCAAATCATGACGATCGCGAAACTGTATAAGCACTATGAAACGCTGGATCTGGATGAACATGCTTTCCCTATTCCCACCAATTATAATTATAGTTACAATGGAACCTGGGGGGCAAAAAGAGGCTGGGGCGGCCGAAGAATTCATGAAGGAACCGATTTATTTGCAGGTTATGGTGTCCCCGTGCGAGCCACGTCTTACGGAGTGGTTGAAATAATGGGCTGGAATGAATTTGGAGGTTGGCGGGTCGGCATTCGTGATACGCATAATACGTACCACTATTTTGCCCATTTAGCTTATTTCAATAAAGACATCAAAGAAGGTGACATCGTTGAACCAAGAACAATCATCGGTTCAGTCGGTAGCTCAGGTTATGGCAAAGAAGGGACATCTGGTCGCTTTCCTCCCCATCTCCACTACGGGATGTACAAATATAACGGACGGACAGAATGGGCTTTTGATCCGTATCCTTCACTCAAAGTTTGGGAAAGACAAGATAAGCAGAGATGAATAAAAGTGTAAAGCATCGGTTATCATACCGGTGCTTTTATTTTCGAATTTGTTTCCCCCTCTTATCTTCCCAACGTCTATCATCAATAATTACCATAAAAAGATTTTAATTGAGTAATTTTTCATGGTAAAAAGCCGCACCCCTTCATAAAGGTCGCGGCTTTTATTTATTCAATTCATCAATTCTGCAACAATTTCATAAGAACGCAATCGATCTTCATGATTGAATATTTGCGTGTTAATAATTAATTCGTCTGCTCTCGTTTCTTGAATGAAACTTTCGAGCTTTTGTTTTACAGTTTCCGGACTGCCGACGATTGTTGTACGAGAATCAAGCGTTTGCGCAATAGATGCCTTTTGTTGTGGTGACCAAAAGTCTTCGATATTGTCGACGGGTGGTTTTAGTTGTGACGGCATTCCCGTAGTGATACCAAGGAATTGTAGTTGCTGTGAAGTTGCCAACCATTGCGCCTTCTCATCCGTCTCCGCTGCGATGACGTTGACGCCGAGCATGGCATATGGTTCCTTAAGAAATTTAGATGGTTTGAAATTTTGATGGTAAAGCTGCATAGCAGCCATTGTATAGGCTGGCGCAAAATGACTTGCAAAAGAGAATGGCAAACCTTTCTGCGCTGCGAGCTGTGCACTGAAACCGGATGAACCAAGAAGCCAAATCGGAATATCAAGCCCTTCACCTGGAAATGCGCGAACACGGGCTGATCTGTCCGGTTCAAAATAAGCTTGAAGTTCCGCCAACTGTTCCGGAAAATCATCGCCAGTGCTTTGCATAGTACGGCGCAGCGCATAGGCTGTTGCCTGATCCGAACCAGGTGCACGGCCTAACCCCAGATCGATTCTTCCCGGATAAATCGATTCGAGTGTACCGAACTGCTCGGCAATAACAAGCGGCGCATGGTTAGGTAGCATAATCCCTCCCGAACCGACGCGAATCCGATTTGTTGCTCCAGCAATATGCCCGATAAGGACTGATGTCGCAGAACTTCCAATACCTGGCATATTGTGATGCTCAGCAAGCCAGTAGCGGTTGAATCCCAATCGCTCGACGTGTTGTGCCAATTCTGCACTATTTTTGAAGGACTGCGTTGCGTTGCTGCCTTCATTTATCGGAGAAAGATCTAGAACTGAAAGTGGAATCGAATTGAATTTTTTTATATTATCTACAACCAAATCTAATCACTCCTTATTTTGTTCTCACTAGAAAGGATACCGTTCCTGCAAGCATTGTTCTATCAATTGGTCTCAGAAAAAATTGATATCTTTAAAAATGCTGCTTGACATTCGTTTTTCATTTGTTATGATTAATTCTAATTCCATAACTAATCTAACTATTTTGATGGAGACACACTTTATCTACTGAAATCTCAAGAGAGCTGATGGATGGTGCAAATCAGTGATTTCTTTGTAGAGTAGCACTCCGGAATAGATAAGCCGAAACATTTAGTAGGTTTATCCGTCACATGCGCGTTAAGCATGCTAACTAAGACTGTCGCTTTTATTGGACAGTAAAAAGGGTGGTACCGCGTGAGTATTAGAGCTTTTCGCCCCTTACATTCATTTGTAAGGGGAGGAAGGCTTTTTTTATATTTATTTTTATTTCCATAATCGAGAGGAGAATGAAGATGTTACAAGACCAAATGCTACTACGAATTCCGGGACCGAGCCCCATCCCACCAAGTGTACAACGGGCGATGAGTCAACCAATGATCGGCCACCGGGGACAAGAGACATCGACTATGCTTAGAAATATCAAGCCTGGACTGCAAAAGGTTTTTGGCACGAGTCAAGACGTTCTAATATTGACCGGCAGCGGGACGGCTGGTTTGGAAGCTGCCGTTGTAAATATTGTCAATCCCGGCGATGAAGTATTAGTCGTTGTAACAGGAGCTTTCGGTGAACGTTTCACAAAAATTTGTGAAGCTTACAATATCAAGGTTCATAGTGTGGATGTCGAATGGGGACAAGCACTGGATCCTTTGCAGATTAAAGGTCTATTGCAAAATAACCCCGATATTAAAGCCGTATTTTCTACATATTGTGAGACGTCAACGGGTGTATTGAATCCTATTAAGGAGCTGGCACAAGCAGTTCATGAAGTGTCGGATGCTTTAATCATTGTAGATGGCGTTTCTTGTGTCGGTGGTGTAGAGACGAAAATGGATGACTGGGGAATCGACGTATTAGTGACAGGTTCTCAAAAAGCGTTCATGCTTCCAGCAGGGCTCGCTTTTATCGCAGCGAGCGACCGCGCATGGAACATCATTGAAAACAATCCCCAACCTCGCTATTATTTGGATTTAATTAGATATCGTGACAATTTGTTAAAAGATACAACTCCATTTACACCTGCATTATCTTTGTTATTCGGTCTGGAACAAGTGCTTCAACTAATGGAGAATGAAGGATTCGAACAAGTGAACGCACGTCACACTTTGATGATGAATATGACGCGCGCCGCTTTCCGAGCGTTAGGAATCCCTTTACTAACAAGTGACAAGGATGCCTCCCCCACTGTCACTGCCGTAAAACCGGATGATTTCGATGCAGAAGCGTTTAGAAAAGTCATTAAACAAGAATTTGGTTTAATTGTTGCAGGCGGACAACAACATTTAAGCGGAAAAATATTCCGCATTGGCCATATGGGTTACTGTTCACCAGCAGATGTTCTGCAAACGATAAGTGCAATGGAAATCGGCCTACTCAAAATCGGCAAAAAGATAGATTTAGGTAAAGGGACTGCAGCAGCACAGCAAGTCTACGTAAACGAAGGAGTGTTGGTCTAAATGACTTTTAATATACTAATCAGCGATCCATTAAGTGAAGATGGTATTTATCCATTAAGACAAGCTGAAGGTTTGAACATCGTTATTGAAACAGGTTTCTCACCAGAACAATTGGCTGATAACATTAAAGATTATGACGCACTGCTTGTCCGTAGCCAAACACAAGTGACACGTGAAATCATTGAAAAAGCGACAAATTTGAAGATCATAGGACGTGCTGGTGTCGGCGTCGATAACATCGATTTGGATGCGGCAACTGAACACGGAATTATCGTCGTCAACGCTCCAGATGGCAATACGAACTCTGCTGCTGAACATACAATGGCAATGTTGATGGCTCTAGCACGTAAAATACCACAGGCATTCAATTCGTTGAAAAATCAACAATGGGACCGTAAATCATTTATTGGCGTTGAATTAAAAAACAAGACGCTAGGTGTTGTAGGACTAGGACGAATTGGAGCGGAAGTTGCAGCAAGAGCGAAAGGACAACGCATGAATGTCATTGCCTATGATCCTTTTTTAACTGAAGAAAAAGCGAAAAAAATGGGAATTACAGCAGGTTCTGTTGAAGACGTGCTAAAAGCCGCTGACTTCATAACTGTTCATACCCCACTTCTAAAAGATACTCGTCACATGATCAATAAAGAAGCATTCGACTTGATGAAAGATGGCGTCCAGATCATTAACTGTGCACGAGGCGGTATTATCGACGAAGATGCACTCTATGATGCCATTGTTGATAAAAAAGTAGCAGGTGCTGCACTCGACGTTTTTGAAACAGAGCCATTTGTTGGTCATAAACTGCTGACACTTCCCGAAGTAATTGCAACTCCTCACCTAGGTGCAAGTACGATTGAAGCGCAAGAAAGTGTGGCAATCGACGTAAGCCAAGATGTTGTAACATTTTTAAACGGCGGAGCTGTCCAGAATCCTGTTAATCTGCCTTCCGTTTCTAAAGAAGCACTTGCCAAAGTTGAGCCATTCTTTAACTTAGTTGAAAAACTTGGTGTATTCCTGTCCCATTTAGCAGAAGGCGTCATTCAAGAGGTAAATATATATTACTCAGGAAATCTCGCAGAATCTGATGTCCGCCCTTTAACTCGAAACACGCTAAAAGGACTTTTAAAACGTAACCTCGGTACACATGTGAATGATGTAAACGCGAAATTTTTGGCAGACCGTTTTGACATCAAGGTAAATGAACATAAAACTTCAACATCTAAAGGCTTTTCAAATTTAGTTACTGTAGAAGTATCGACAACGAAAGGTTTACGACGTGTTGCCGGAACTTTGCTTAACGGTTTAGGCGCACGTATTGTGAAAGTCGATGACAACCTCGTAGATGTTACACCTGAAGGTCACTTGTTGTTCATTAACCATAAAGATCAGCCCGGTGCCATCGGGCGAGTTGGAACGTTGCTAGCAATTGAAAACATCAATATTGCGACGATGCAGGTTGGTCGATCGAATGTCGGCGGAGATGCCATAATGATGCTAACCGTTGATAATCATGTTGAACAGAATAATGTTGATCGATTGAAAAAGCTTGAAGATATTTTCGATGTTATTGCAATAGACTTGTGAGTTTTATTTAGAAAACGGACTTACTTGATCACAAACTCCACTATTTCCATAAAAAGAACGAGCATCATTTTACATTGATGCTCGTTCTTTTTTCAGTATATAACTGATACATGTCTATTGGGTTAAAACGTTTTACGCATAGACTTCATGAGAAAGCTAACAATAATCACAAAAATTAGTGCCCCAATAATAGCAGGAACAATATAAAAGTCCGCAAGTTTAGGTCCCCAATTCCCCAGCAATCTTCCACCAATCCATGCACCAATTACACCAGCTATGACGTTACCTATGACTCCGCCCGGCATATCTTTACCTAAAATGATTCCTGCAAACCATCCAATAATTCCGCCTAGAATTAAAAATAATATCAAACCCATACTGTACATCTCCTTTTAAGTATTTTGGATTTTCATGAATCATTATTCCAATGACTATAGTAATTGAAACTTCGGGAAGGAGAACTATACCTAAACCTCACACTAAATTAATACGCTTCAGAAACTATGATTATACCTTTTCGATAATACTCTAAAAAAAAGATCTATTCACAATAGTGAATAGATCCGGGAAATCCTTAAGTATGGAATTGTTTAGTCTCCAAGTTTCAAAGTCCTACGCGCCATAGGATTTCCCACTAGTTGACAGTTTACTTTTTCCTCAACTCTTCTAGTATGGGAAATAGTTCTTCTAAATGACATATCTCATAAGTGGGTATTACTTCTTCACTTGGTTGTTTATCCTCACGATTAATCCATACAGAACGCATTTCCACTCGAGAGGCACCTAAAATATCTGTCATCAAATTATCTCCAACCATGATTGCTTCATCTGCTTTTACATCAGTCTCAGTGAGTATGTGGTGGAAAATCGATGGATCTGGCTTTCCAATTCCAAATGCGCCCGAAATGATAATCTTTTCAAAGTAAGGTGCTATTTCCGATGTGATTTCCAGTTTTGTATATTGCAAACTTGGAGAACCATTTGTCAGTAAAATGAGTTTGTATGTATCTTTCAAAAGGTCTAGCACTTTTAATGATTCTTCATATACAAATGGATGTTTTTTCCTTTCCTCCGGGAATAGTTCTGCTAATTCACTTCCTAGTTTTACATCGTCAATACCTAGCCGCTTAAGTCCTCTCGTCCACGCTTCCATACGATAGCTTGGAACAATTTCTTTCATTCTCTGGAAGGAGTCGCCTTCATCATTAAAATCCCCCCAAAGACCTTCAAAAGGATTAATACCGATTGTTTGTGTGAATTCATATATATCATAAGTTTCATAAAGTTTCCTGGCTTCGAACCTGACAGCTTCTTCAAGTACCACCGGATCAATATCATGTTTTTGTGCGGCATTTTCACAGGTTTTCTTGAATGCAACTGCCACACTTTTATTATCCCATAGCAACGTATCATCCAAATCAAAAATAATTGCTTTAATCATAAATGACCATCCCCTATTTGTTTTATATATAAGTATACATTAGATTACAAATTCTTTATCCAAACTACAAATATCAGTATTGTTAAAAATGCATATAGTTGATATCAGTTTGGGTTGTTTGTCGTTTAACTACTAAATGCTTTGCTTCATTCAAAGAAAAGGATAGCACCTTAGAGGGCTACCCTTTTCTACTTTCTTATTGAAGAAACGGTTACGCTTTTACCGGTTCAGTAACTTTGACTACCCAACCAAATGGATCTTCTACTTTTCCAGTTTGAATACCTGTGAGTGTATCATAAAGTTTTTTAGATAATTCACCGGTTTCATTATTATTAACGACCATTATTTCATCGCCCCAATTAAGTTCTCCAATTGGTGAAACAACCGCTGCCGTTCCTGTACCAAACGCTTCTTCTAACGTACCATCCATGTGTGCTTGCCTTAATTCTACCATTGAAATTTTACGTTCAACGACTGGGATATCCCAGTGTTTAAGTAATTGAAGGATTGACTTTCTCGTAATCCCTTCCAATATGCTGCCATTCAGAACTGGTGTTATGACTTCACCGTTTATTTTGAAAAAGACGTTCATGCTACCAACTTCTTCAATGTACTTTCGCTCTACTCCATCAAGCCAAAGAACTTGTGAATAGCCTTTTTTACTCGCTATCTCCTGTGCTCTCAGTCCTGACGCATAGTTGCCTGCTGTTTTTGCATTTCCTGTTCCGCCAGCTACTGCGCGCACATATTCATTTTCAACTAAAATTTTAACCGGATGGATTCCTTCTTTATAATAAGATCCAACAGGTGAAAGAATAATGATGAATTTATATTTCTTAGATGGTGCAACACCAAGATACGGTTCAGTTGCGACCATGAAAGGTCTTATATAAAGTGAAGTTCCTTCTGTTTCTGGAATCCAGTCTTTATCAACAGTAATTAATTGTTCCAAAGCTTCAATTGCAATCTCTTCGTCGAAATGCGGCATACACAAGCGTTCGCCCGATCTATTCATGCGTTTCATGTTTTCTTCCGGACGAAACAGCAGGACTTGGCCATTCTGACCTACATAAGCTTTTAGTCCTTCAAATACCGTCTGGCCGTAGTGGAAAACAGTGGATGCCGGATCCAACTCAAGTGGTGCGTACGGAACAATTCGATGATCCGTCCAACCTTGTCCTTCACAATAGTCAGCCACAAACATATGGTCAGAAAATACTCTCCCGAATTCCAATTGGTCGGATGATGGCTGTTGTTTTTTCGTTTCGCTTAATGTGACTGTAATTGTACGGGTCGTCATAATATGTGCATCTCCCTATTCCTAATTTTCCGGCCATTCGCTCTGGCCATTTCCGTATAGTTGTCGAATTAAAAGGAATACCTAGTTAAGCGACGTGTAACCACTTTAACCATATTCCTTTATTTGGATACAATCGATAAAATCATTATCTAATAATATTGATTATATCAACTTCTTTATAAATAAGCTATCTAATCCCTATAAAAAAGTATTTGTAAGTGAAAATGTTTTTTAACGAAATTGCTGAGTTGATGAAGATCTTCCGGGCCACACTAAGGATGAATCATCAATTCCATTTTAAAGGAGGAGCAAGAATGTCCAAACATTATTTCATCGGTATAAAAATACCATCGACTTTAGAAAATCATGTTGAGGGTTTCAGGAATAAATATGAACTACAAACAGCTTATAAAGTAATTCCGCATATAGAGGATTTGCACGTAACTTTGCTGTATATAGGACCCCTGTCGGAGCAACATTTGCCTTTCCTAACGGATAGACTTTCGGTAATTGCAGCTGGTCATGAACCCTTTCACATGCATATCAATGGTTTATCCTATTTTGGTCCGGCGTCAGGTCCGCGAGTTGTCTATTTGACTGTAAGCGAAACCTTGGAATTGCCATCTTTACAAAGAGAAATTGAGATCACTGTCGCCAAACAACTTGATATGCCAATCTCTGATCGATTCACTCCCCACGTCACAATCGCAAAAAAAAGGAAGACGAAGGATAAACTGACCATTCAAAATGAAAATTTTGCACCGATTAAAGTTCCAGTCCTCTCGTTTTCCCTGTTCACGATACATCCGGAAAAGTCTCCCAAATATGAGGCAATAAAAACGTTCCAACTGCAATCATAGGATGAAAACTAAATCATAAAACATATTACCTAGTGAAATTCAGGTTGAATTTCTTACCTTACTTGTTAATAGTCAAAAATAATTAGTATTATTGAAACCCAACGATTAGTAAGGATGTGAAGAAATATGGATTTTTTTCATGGACAAGAAACACTCACGTCAATCCAGTGGATTATACGGGCAATAATTTCATTTCTCTTCTTACTATTCGCAACTAAAATAATGGGAGCACGATCTATTTCACAGTTGCGACTAATCGATTTCACCGTTGCTTTAATTCTCGGAAATATTATTGCTCATCCATTATCAGATGAAAAATTGGGGATGAAAGGATCCTTGATAACAACGACAGTGTTAATTGTCTTATACATTATTTTTGTTTTCTTGAGTTTAAAATGGGACACATTCAGAAAGTGGTTTGAACCATCTCCTTATCCACTGATTAATAACGGTGAAATAGTTTATATGAACTTAGCAAAAGCACGGATTACACTCAATCATTTATTGTCAGAATTGCGAAAGGAAAGTATTGACGATGTCCAAAATGTTGCTCTTGCACAATGGGAGCCGGATGGAACCATTTCATTTTTCCTGTCGCCTCAACTCCAAGCACTGACTCGAGAAGACATACAATTGATAAAAAAACCATATTCTTTTCAAAGTATAATCATTAAAGAAGGGAAAATCGATTTTCAGGAATTACATCATTTAGGTAAGGACAATCAATGGCTGGAACATAAAGTTGCAATCTATAACGTGGAATTAAATGACATTTTACTCGCTACACTTGATGATAGCGACGATATGAAGATTTATTTGTATGACTAATTCAGCATGTGTGGTAGTTTCGAAGGAATAGCAAAGTTGCAACTACAAACTTAACAGGTACTTGAAAAAGTTAACCCAAATCGATGGTGACTGGCACCGTGATTCAGTTTTCCGATTCAGCCACCCTTTTTACTCGTTCTAGAAATTCAACAACAACTTTATCGTTAGAAAACAGTAAAAACAACTTCACAAACCATTTTAAAGGTCGATTCGTCATAGTATAGGAAAAAGAGGTTTTATGCTCACTGAGCTTAACCAATTCATAATACGCTGTAATTTCAAACATATTAGCAAGCGTGAAACCGGCTTTCATCTTTTTTTCATTTGGTAAATCTTGATATTGTAACGTTTTTACTTCGTACTCCATTACGCGCTTACCTTCTTTATATTTTTGCAAATACACACTTCCAACCTTTTCGTCTGTTATTGTTATTGGTTTGTTATCAACCACTTGCGGCATTATTTTCCTCATATTTTCTGTAGTTCCATCAAAAAACTTCCAGACCTGTTCAATTGGTGCATCAATCTCGATTTCTTTTGTCCATTGTTTCAATATAAAAACCACCTTTAAAATTTTTCCACCTACTAGTAAGTATCTAACTTTATCACACCAAATGACTAAATAATTATATACCTCCAAAAAAAGGAAAACAGTATAAGTGAACTCACTTCACTCATCTGCTTTCCTTACTATCTTTCGGCCAGATTAGAGCACTTTACTTAAAAATGCTTTTGTCCGCTCATTTTTGGGATTATTAAATACTTGGCCAGGTATACCTTCTTCCACAATAACTCCTTGATCCATGAACAATAGGCGGTCGCCCATCTCTCTTGCAAATCCCATTTCATGCGTGACAACGACCATCGTCATCCCTTCAATAGCTAGCTGTTTCATGACATCCAGCACTTCCTTCACCATTTCCGGATCGAGTGCAGAAGTTGGTTCATCAAATAGCATAATTTTTGGTTGCATCGCTAATGCCCTTGCAATCGCAACCCGCTGCATCTGCCCACCGGATAATTGTTCAGGGTATGAATTCGCTTTATCAGCAAGCCCAACCTTTTTTAACAATTGATGAGCCAATAGTTCTGCATCAGCAGGATTCATTTTACGGATTTTTCTTGGTGAAATTGTAATGTTATCGATTACCCGCATATGTGGAAATAAGTTAAATTGTTGAAAAACCATTCCCACATCTTTTCGAATTTCATTGATATCCGTTTTTGGATCATTTACTTTTACGCCATCAATATAGACATTCCCAGCTGTGATGTCTTCCAATAGGTTTATACAACGTAAAAATGTGCTTTTCCCAGAACCGCTTGGACCAATAACGCAAATGACTTCCTTTTCCTTCACTTCATAATCGATTCCCTTTAAAACATCTAACTGCCCAAATGATTTATAAAGGCCTTGTACTTTAATCACTCGATCACCTTCCTACTTAACGCCTACTCGAAAATATTTTCTTTCTTTGTGTGGGAACATAACTATTACTGAACCGATTTTCAACATACGTAATAATTTTTCCAAAGATATACGTTAGACATAGATATAGAATGGCAACCGTGATATAGGGTTCCCAAAATCTTGAATAAGCTCCCGCGACTACTTTCCCTGCATATAATAAATCATTTGCAGCGATAATCGTGACTAATGAAGAATCTTTGAGAAGTGCAATTAATTCATTACCAAGCGGTGGAACCATTCGCCTAAAAGCCTGTGGGAGTATAATATTTTTCATTGCAACATTTTGTGTCATCCCCAAAGACCTTGCTGCTTCCATCTGTCCTTTCTCAATTGACTGAATGCCCGCTCGGATAATTTCCGCATTGTATGCAGCACTATTTAAAACAAGAGCAAGTGCACCCGAAACAAAATAACCTAATGAGTGACCGAAAATCCCAGGAATAAGTGCTAAATGTATTAGTAGAATCTGTACGAGTAATGGTGTTCCGCGAAAGAAGTCTACATAGTATTTGGAAGGGTAATAAATCCACTTTTTCTTGGATAATTTCCCCATGCCTACGAATAGGCCTAATACAAAACCTCCCAAATAACCAACAATGGTAAGTGCTAAAGTAATTCCTATTCCACGAATGAACAATTCGCGATAGTTCCAAATCATATCCCATCTTATATCTAGGAAATCCAATTCAATCACTCCCATGTAATGACTTGCTGTATGCAAACCGTTTTTAATAAAAACGATTACTCAACATCAAATCCTGTGATTTCCTTCAATTCCCCAGATTCTTTTATTTTCTTTATTCCTTCATTTAACATTTCAAGTATTTCCGTATTCCCTTTTTTAACCATTAATCCATAATACTCTTTTTCGAAACTGTCATCTTCTATCGTTTTAACCTTTACGTTTGGATTATTTGCTTTGTAATCAATAATGACTGCATTGTCGCCTATGGATGCATCAGCATTTCCGTTAATCATTTCACTAATTGCTAGAGGCATAGACTCCGTAGCAACGATTTTAGAACTTGTATTCCCTAAAAGTTCCTTTGTCACGATATGACCCGTTGTATTGATTTGAACAGATACTCGTTTGTCTTTCAATTCCTCAAAGTTCGTGACTTTTGAATCTTCAGGAACTAGAATCAATTGATTCGCTATGAAATAGGGATCAGAGAAATCGTACGATTCCTTCCGTTCATCCGTAATTGTAATTGAAGAAACTGCGAAGTCTACTTCCCCACCTTTTAATGCTGGAAAAAGAGGCTCCCAACCATAGTTTTTAAATTCAACTTCAAATCCCGCTGCTTCTGCAATCGCTTTCACGATATCAATATCGATACCTACGATATTACCTTTTTCATCCATGTACTCCATCGGCGCATACGTAGCATCTGTCCCGACTTTTAACACTCTTTTTTCGCTAGCTCCATCTGTCGATGTCCCAGAATCTTCCTCAGCTGTTCCGCAGGCAAATAATAGAATGCTTACACTTGCCAATAATAGTCCTAGAGTTAAAATGCGCAATTTTTTTGTCATTCTTTTTTCCCCCTTGTATTTTCGAGTTTTCGAACACAAACCGATAGAGTTATCCGAAAGTTCAGGATAGTAGTTTTATTATATACGAGTCGTCTTTCCTATACAATAGGGAGATTGGAGATATGAAGTTGAATTATTCAGGTATTTTTATAGTATAAGAGTCACGGATAAGAAATATAGTTAACACTTCGTCCATCGTGCGTTGAATCGCTTCGTAACTCAACGCAAGCTAACCATATTTGTAGCACTGGTAATATGCAGTTCATGCATCGGTCTAGTCATAGTCACATAAAGCAATTTCCGATCGATATGGTGATTGCGGAATGGCTCGTTAAAAGAGGCAACAATGACCGCATCGAATTCTAGCCCTTTCGCCAAATGACTTGGAATGATGAGTAGACACTCATCGCTGATACCAGATTGTTCTCCGAGCAATTGGACTGGCATCCCGAACTTTTCAAGATGGCTATGAATCTTCTCCGCATCTTTCCGTGTTTTGCAGATAAGCGCTACTGATTGATGTCCGCGTTCAATAATCCCATCATAGATGCCCTTAATCCTGACACTATCAAACTCAGGCATATCGTAGAATTCAGGATCTCTCCCATGGCGTACGACAGGCTCTACAAGCGGCAAATCTTCATCCATCTGCGTAAGCACTTGATTGGCCAGATTCATTATTTCAATTGTTGTCCGATAGCTTTTTTGAAGTGTCGTATAAGTTGCTCGCGGAAATAATGTCTTAACAGGTTCCCATGATGTTAATGATCTATAACTATGGATTCCCTGGGCTAGATCTCCAACCATCGTAAACATATCTGTCTCAAGTCCATCTTGTAATGCGGCAAGCTGAAACTCGCTATAATCCTGTACTTCGTCAATGAAGACAACCCTCATCTTCCACTTATCCGCAACTCCTTTTAATAACGCATGCAAGTAATAAATAGCTGCTAAATCCTCAATTTCCCACGTTTCTTTTTCATGTGTTGTGAAAAAAGCCTCTCTCTCACTGTCGGACCACTCAGGCGCGAGCTCTGTTTGCAACTGCTTATTTGACAGCCAATCCCGATACAATTTTTTCACATTAAATTTTTTGAATCTACGCATGTAGGCGGAAGTAGTCGTTTTTCCTTCCTTTTCAATGATGGGAAGCCTTTCGTCACGCTCCTCCAGAATTCTTGTGAGCTTGGTTCTCCGTTTCTCTTCATCCCGAATTCCGTAAAGTGCTTTATCAAGTGCGGCATCGTATTTTGTTGTCAGCATATTCATAAGCTGCTTCCGTTTTCGCTTTACGTCACCATCGATGATGATCTTAATCCGCTCAATTCGTTTTTCTACTGGCATATATGAAAAATCTTTGAGAAAGAGCTGTCTCAAACGGGAGGCTTTCACGATTCGATACTTTTCAATGTAGACATCTTCAAACTGTTGAGCCATGTCGAGTTCCAATTTTTCTACATAACGTTGCATCATTCCCCTGTATTGAAGTGAACCCTTTAAGCGTGTCACAAATAGCAAACCCTTTTCTAAGGTTTCAGATTCAGTTAGCAGTTCTAGCTTGGCATCCGGATCTGTCAGCTTCAGTTTTAGCCCTGTCGCGTTCAGCACGTATTCCGTGTACGTAGTCTGACAGATACGTCCTACTCCTAGTTCTGGAAGTACGTCCGCGATATAATCCATGAATAACTTACTGGGTGCCAAAATCATTAATTTTTCAGACGGAAAGTTTTCACCCATTGTATAGAGGAAGTAGGAGATTCGATGGAGAGCGATTGTGGTCTTTCCACTTCCGGCTGCCCCTTGTACAATTATGGGCTGTTTCAAATTTGCTCGAATGATGGCGTTTTGTTCACTCTGAATCGTCGATACAATTTCAGTTAGCCGTGTATCAGCTTTTCCCGCAAGTGCCTCCTGTAAAAGTTCGTCATTCGTTGTCAGATCTACATCACGGATATCAAGCAACTCGCCCTTTTCAATTCGGTATTGCCGTTTGGAATAAAGGTGTCCTTCGAATTCTTCATCTCTTACTTTATAAGAAAGAGCACCGAGTCTACCATCATAGTAAACATTTGCCACAGGCGACCGCCAATCAACAATGATGGGCTCCTGCGTTTCACGGTGGAACAAAGAAGTCTTGCCGATATAAAGCATTTCATCTGCTTCATCTTCCTTTTGAAAATGAATGCGGGCAAAATAGGGCTTTTGCTGAATCGCTTCAAGCCCTTCTCTCTGGGATCGGGCCATTTCAAAAAATCTAGCGTTTGTTAAAATGTTGATGTAGCTTAAACTAGAGTCTAAATAATCCAAGTCTGCCATTGACTGTCGTATCTGCTCTTGAGAAGATTTCACATCACGAATTGTTTCTTCCAGTAGTTTTTGCATATATTGTTTTGTGTAATCTAAACGTTCTGATTCAAATTCGAAGTCAGGATGTTTCTGCATCATAACAGGCCCTCCATTTTACGTATTTGCGTTCTATTTTGTCATTTCGTTTCATTTCGTTTGACAGTTTTTTGCGGAAATTGGATAGCATTGTATTTTATCATTGTTACCAATCCAGTGCAATCCACTTTTGCGCAGTACTAAAGCATTCAAAACTGGAAATGAATCATTAAATCTATTCTCCTACAAGAAAGAAAAGCCGTTCATCACTAAATGATGAACGGCTTTTCTGCTTCTATGTTTGTTTAGTTTTCTGCAAATATAAAGTTACTGCCCATTAGTTGCTTACATTGTTTCTTCACTTCACTAACCTTTTTTGCCAAATCATATGTAGTTTGAAAATGATGATTCATTATACCGGCGATTGAAATTGTCAACAATGGAAACAACTCATCTTTTCCATGTCTATTTTTTGATGCAATCCATCCATTTTCAACGTCCTTTTTATTATAGAACTGTTTAACGGATGCTTCGAACTGGTCTATAATTTGCTCGCAATACATCACACTATTTTCTGAGGATACAACGGCAATGAAATCGTCTCCACCAATATGTCCTACAAATTCAGTCGGTAACACAATTCCCCTCAAAATATCGGCAAGTTTCATAAGCACCTTATCACCGTTCTCAAAACCATAAACATCGTTGAATGGCTTAAAATTATCTAAATCTAAATAAAGGATACCATAACCATCTGTTGTTTCAATACAGTGCTGTAACTGTTGCTCAATTAACAAATTACCAGGTAATTCGGTAAGCGGGTTCATATGTTTCGCAAAGTTAACTTCAATTTCCATCGTTTTCTCTAACAATTCTTTCACAGTAACAATTCCATAATACTGTCCGTTCTTCGTTACAGTAATAAAGTCATATAGGTGTTTTGGATTTCTCTTCATCGCAAGCTCTGAAACCTTGTGAAGGGGTGTATTGACATCCACTTGTAAAAAGTCATGATCCATTATTTCTGTTATTGCCTTATTGCTAAACAAACTATATCCATAAGGACCACTAATTTTAAAATGTAACTGATTTCGTGTAATGACACCCACCAACCGATTTTGATTAACGATGCAATAGCCCGGTAGAGTATGGTCTAGTTCCATTAATGATTTGACTTCATCGATTAACATCGTTTCGTCAAGCGTTACTAAGGGCGTCGCTATTTTTTTCACGAATGTATCCGTTATTCGATTCCTAGATTTACTTTGTTTACGCTTGTTTTCATCTACAATCAATGCAATTACCTCTTCCCTTATCGGTAATAGGTTGGATTTTGGCTTTTGGATAAAGTAGCCTTGGCCAAAATGAATGCCTAATTCAATGAGCTTAGACAATTCTTCCTTTGTTTCAATTCCTTCAGCAATGATACTTATCTGGGATATTGACGCAAATTCACATAAACTCTTGACAAGCGACTGTTTTGTTATATCACTATCAATATTGCGGATTAAATGCATATCCAACTTCATAAAGTGAGGGTGAATATCTGTTAATATATTCAAACCGGAATAGCCAGATCCTACATCATCAATTGCAATTTGATACAACTGCTCTTTATAGTGATTGATTGTATCTTTAAAGTGGGACAGTCTGGAAATGGCTTCTCTCTCCGTTATTTCAAAAACAATTCTTCCTGAATCCATATTAAACTTGCTTAAATATTCTCTAGTAAATCCATGCCTAAATTTTGGATCACTCATAATATTTGGATTTACGTTTAAAAATAACTTGCCTTCTGATTGAAGTTTATGAGCAGATTCCAATGCTCTTGAACGACATAAGTGTTCCAGATTCCAAAGTTGCCCCTGTTCCATTGCATAAGTAAATAGTTTTTCAGGGTTTTGTAGTGACGTATTGAATGGCCCTCGACTTAAAGCCTCATAACCCAGGACCTCACCATCTTCTAAAGATATAATCGGTTGGAAGACCGTTTGAATGTCTTTATTTCGAATGATGCTAAAAAGTAATTCTTGCAAATGATTTTCTTTTAACATGATCAATAGTACTCTCCCCATTCAATAGGTCATTATAATTAGTATATATACTATTCATTAATCCTTTGTCACAAGAAGGTAATTTTTGCGTAAAGAATTTGTAAACTGATAAGTGACTTTCAATTTTTAATAGAATTACATAATAGTGATCATTGTGTAGGTTTACTGTCCATTCATTTTGTTAAAAAGTCCATATGCTAATAAGAATGAAGAAAGGAGGTTATTATATGGATAAGCATTATAATCCGGACTGCCACTGCTCAAAAACAAGTCATCGACACGATTACGACCTTGATTACAAACATCGCTCGTGCACGCGATGTTGTTCGCATAAATGTAGTCCACATCAAGGCTGTCATGATAGATGTTCCTGTCACTGTCACCGTAGCCGTTGCAGTTGCCGTAAAAATTTGTGCGATACTGATTTCTCAATTCGACTAAGCGGGTTACAAGATGGGTTAAACTTCCGCCTACGTCAGCTACTATGGTGCGATGCTGAGTTCGAGTTAGAAGGCGGAAATACAGTCAAAGGGACGATTGTCACTGTAGGTTCCAATTTTGTTGAAGTACTTGTAGAAGAAACCTTTCCGTTAGAAAGCCCCGACCATGTTGAAGGGGAAATAGATGAAGCTTTCGAGGAAGACTTGGACAAAGAGTCAACAGAGAAAAAACCTGAAGAAGAAAACGAACTTGATGAGGAGTATGAAGAAAGGAAACATGAAAAAGGTAAGTCATGGATCTTTTCCGTTGATAAGATAGCAAATATTAAAGTGACTGGTTCTTGCCATCGTCAATGCACATGCTGTTAAATTTCTCAATATACAAAGCACGTCAGCCTAAATGAAGCGACACTTCATTTAGGCTGACTTTTTTATTTTATCGATTAATTGTAATGAGTGAAATCTTATCTATCGGGATGATATTTATTTCATCCTCCACTTTTAAAACAATCGTTTCTTTATTCACGTCTGTTAGAAGCCCTTCCACTGTTGAACCGTCAACTTTCACTTGAATTCGTTTAGCTTCTACTATAAGCAAATAAATATCTAAATGAATTCTGAAGAATAAGTGAATTAATTCTGGTGATGACGAAACGACCTCACCAAAGTTAAATGTTAAATTCCGACGTAAACAAGGATCTATCTCGGTTAATTTTGGATCAGGATAAGACTCTGCATATCGGCCAGAAGGCTTAATGTTTTCAATTTGACGATAAGGTAAAATTGAAACAATTCCCTCTTCCTGTAGGACGACAAAAGTAAATCCAGCTAAGGTTACTATTCCTTCAATCGTCTCACTTAGTTGATTTGTAATTTCAACTCGTAAACCAATTAATCCGTCAAATACTTTTTGAAATGTTTCTTCTGGCGACCGCTCATCTGCTAATGCAAGATCCAGTAGCAGTTCATTTGCATCTCTAATTTTTTCAATAACTCTTTCTAAAACTTCTGGCGGCAGACAGTCCACGGGGGAAGGGAGTCGCGGAGAAGGAAATAGTTCTGGACAACATCGCTCTGGAATATAAAAATCATTTTTTTGTTCTTGTTCCATTTTCTCACCTCCTTTCTTAAGTCATTTATGTAGAAAAAAGAGAAGAATACTCTCTTCTCTTCTTTATTGCTCTAACGGGGGTAAGTGTTCATTCGGCTCACTGTGCACCCTCATAATCCCCCACATGCCTTGCTCGATGTCCCATTGAATATTTCCAGAACGGTACATATAATCTCCTGGGAAATTCCCGTAAGCACCAGCCCCGCCCAACAGCTCCATGTTCCGTGTAGCCCCAGCTACGTTAAATCCAACAAATGATTCTGTTCGAGTATTAATATCCTTGGTATCAAAACGCCAGCGATGACCATGAAGATGGAACGTGTGTGACCTTCGTCTTTCTGCTGGCGTGACCAACCGAATTGTTACTGGATCCCCTGCATAACTTTCAAACAGCGGAGTAGCTGGATCACCGAACACATGTGAACTAAATAAATCGTGCAACACCGGATGTTTTTGATAACGATTAATTAATCGTTCGCTTCGATAATTAAAGCCCCTCGATCCTTGATCATACGTATCAACTACTTCTTCTTCAGCATCTATCGGTGGCAAGAGAATTCCAGCAATTGGGTCGAGAATAACCCGATCGTTTTTATCAAGCAGTCTTACTCCATCATGCATGATGATGACAAATTCCCTTATATCCGGTAAAAATGGGTTGCGTAAAATGACATTCGCTCCAGTGCGAACCGGCTTTAGTGTATATGGATCCAAATATTCCGTTCCCCTCGGCTCTGCAATAAATGCCCCGAAGGCTCCCTGAGATTTGTGGTTGCGGATATCTGCCATATCCCACATGCCACATGCCCCCACTTGAGTATCCACAAACCAGCGATACGTCCTTTTCTCTCCAGGTCCAACGGTTTGGTCGCCATTGAACCCGACTGTTTCTCCTGCCGAGGTTTTCACATCATACTCAATCAATTGAGGATGCAGCGAGATTCGTAAAGATGGTGGATAAAAGGCTTGCTCTTTCACCTCTGGATAAGGATATATGCCATCTTTGAAGGGAAATAAATCAAGCTTTAATTGACTTGTCAACGTCACTTCTACTGTATCTCCGACATTGGCCCGAATGATTAACGGCTCTAGCCTTTTTGTTCCTTTTAAAATAGCATCCATATCTTCCTTGAGTGCAAAGATGATTCCATTTGGATCGTGATCACCGAAATCGTTGTAAATAATCGGAAGTTGGAAAGCAACAATATCAAAATAGCGAATTGGTCCCTTTTCGACTGGAATTAATGTGGGGTCTTCCGCTTGCGGCGGATTTGTTCCAGTACATTCAGGCAGCGGTTTTGTTCGCTTTAACGGCTCTGGTCGGTCCGGTAAAGGTATTAAATCCGGCACCTTTTCGTCAAATGCCCGAATTAGGCCCCAAAGTCCGTTCCATAAATCTTCTTCTGTCTCGAACGCCCACAAATAATCTCCAGCCCGTGGAATAAACGATTCCATCGTAAACGATTCTGAAATACCGATATGCTGCTGCTCTTCCATATTAGAATTCAGACTGCCGCGCTCCCTCATCCACTTCAATCCATGGACATTAAAGCTATGGGATTCTTCTTGAGCTCCTTGAAGGAGGCGAAAGCGAATCGAATCCCCCTCGTATGCCCTTAGTATTGGGGTAATAGGATCACCATTCACATAGGAACTGAACGTAAAAGCAGGGTCGCAATCCGGACCTAAACGAAATTGCAGTGGTTCGTTTTTATAATTTACACCGAATACTCCAGGGTCATCTTCAGAACCTGGAAACTTTGGCGGTTGGAGCGGTTTTCCATTTTTATCAAACAACAAGGCAAAATCCTGAACAAATAACACAAAATCGCGGTAATCAGGAATTAATGGGTTCGTCGCAGTAATTTGTGCGCCATGAACGACTTCCTCTCCTGATGTTGAGTCGAGAAATTTCGTAAAGCGAGGATGAATAACACCCGATCCAAATACACCATGCTGTTGATGAGCATTTGGATATAAATGATCATGGAAGAACCATGCTTTTAATTCGGAATCTGCGTAATATGAGTACTGTATTGTTTCACCCGGTAAAACGGAGGAATCATAATTCCATCCGACATTCGCTCCGTCATTCACAAGAACATCAAATTTGACAAAGTGGATATGGAAGCCAGTTTCGTACGTTCTTGTGACGAGTTGGAATGCATCACCATCGAGAATGTGTGGCAATTTGTTTGTGAAATTAATGCGAATGCAAGTATGTTCCGGTGAATGGATTACGAGAGGCTCCGGTTCTTTTTTACCGGAACAAATATCTTCTAAATCTTTATCGAGAACAAACATCCGTCCTTTTGGATCATGCCAACCTTGTTTGTTGTATGTGATTGGCAACTCGATTAACGAGATGTTAAATTCATTCACCGGTGCCTCTTCAGGACAAGGATCAACAAATACCGCGCCAGGTCGCGGATTTTCAATCGCTGCTTGGCGCTCCAGTTCAGTCAATCCTCGCCCGCCTATTATACCTAGCGGCGGCCGCGGCGCCTTGTGCCCAACTTTACCAGGAATAAAATTCGGGAATCCCGGTTTTAATTTTGTTGGCTTCGGCGGCGCTTTTCGGTCCGGCAATGGATGTAGCGATTTAATGGGAACACCATTAGGATAACACTGGCTTCCATCTTGAAGCGTATTAAAAACCCGGTTCATTCCCCACATTCCAACCGCAAAATGTGGATAAAGATGGCAGTGAATAATCGCATCACCAAAAGAACCTTGCAAACTACCTAAACCATACAGCGGTTCAATCGTGTAATGAGACTGTGGACTGGTCGCTTGCGCATCAAAAATTTCAGATTCGAGGTCTTGCGGATCGCTCAACCATTGATGAACATGATAATGAAAGACATGTGTTTCTTTTGCACCGCCGTGCATAACTCGAATTTTGGCAGGGTCTCCTACATATCCCCGCAAAATCGGTGTGGATGGATCGCCAAATACCCATGAATCATGGTGAACTTCTTCTCCTTCAGTATTTGGACCAACGACCCCTTCTGCGATAAGCTGTTGGCGCCTGTTTATCGGTTCAAATCGGTAATTAGCGCCGTGAAATGATTCCTCATCCTGGTTCGTTAAATGATTGATTGGACGATTCCCGGTTAAATCATCCACTTCCATTTCATCATGAAAAATCCAAGCATATTCCCGGAAGGAAGGTAAAATCGGATGATGAACATCAGCATACACGCCACTATTCATCAGCTTCCCAGTCTCAGGATCCGTCCACCAGGAAAAACGTTTCTCGACAAACAACGCACCGAACAGACCGTTTGAATTGGAACCATTTTCACTGCTAGATGGATTACCTAAATCAGAAAAGTAATACGTTCCTTCTTTTACTACATTTATTCGATACAAAATCGAATCGGAAGGAGCCACTGTACTGTCTTTGTTTAGTCCAACATTCGCTCCATCAGCTTGGTCCACTTCATACTCTGCTTGTTGAAAATGCATACCTATGTTAAAAGATAGTTTATTTTCAAGCAAAATTTCCACTGTTTCTCCTTCATTCGCCCGGATCACAAGAGGCTGAACAACATCAACGGGAGTGAACAGATTTTTTTTCACTAATTCCTTTACTTTCTGTTCATTTTCTTTTAACACATACATCATTCCATTTGGATTATGATCACCAAACGTATTCAAGACGATTCGAATCGGAATGGCTACTACATGATACTTTCTTATCATAATGACGCCTCTTTTCTAACTAATCTTTTAAATCAGGAATTTTTGCTCCAATCCCCGTTTCAATATAGAACACATCAATTGCGTCGATATGCACGTACCATTCTTTTTTCTCTAAAGCAGGTACTGATGTCGTTTGCACATCCAATAAGACGATATCTCCAAGTATTTCTTTTATTTTCCCGATAAACATAAATGGAAATGATTCCGTCAGTATAAACACTCTTCGCCCGATATTTTTGCTAAAATGTTTGACGAGGGCCATCTCTCTAGTGTCATTAACTGTGCTGGCTTCATTCTGGTTAGTCATTTACTCATCACTCCTCTATTATGCTAATGGGAACACCAAGTCACTAGGTACTTCAGTTGAATAAGATACAATTTGCTCAAGTGGAATACTAATTGGAAACGGGAACTTATAAAATGGAGCATTTACCATTTTAATGATGACAGGCGACAGTGTTATATGCCCTTGATGGACGTCGGAAATTGTTCCAGCGAAAACGGGCCGAAATACTTGCCCCAACAAGTTAAGCTGTACTGCCTTTGTAATAACAAGCACTTCTTCCCCCATCAACTTTTTTAATTCCAAAAATAATTTATCTTCGGTATGTTCCAATCATAAAGCCTCCCATTTTCAAAATTTATTACTTTTCATTTGATCGTTTATTTAAAAATAGACTTTAACACCTTTTTCCATACAGGAAACATCCCAATCGTAGACACATATCGAATATCGCTTAATTTGATAACTTTCTCTGTCTTAAACAATTGAAGGAATAGCTCTTTTTTCGTCGTCTTTGTTATTTTTCCAAAAAATGCTTTTTCAGCCATTTTCACTTCTACCCACATTCCTCCCCATGAGTGAAGATTTGTTCGTAAAGATTCTTCAAAAAACTGTTTAATTAGCGCTTCCCTTTTAGCCACTGTCTCGCCGAATTGGAGCACGAGCTTTTGCTGCAACTGGTTATCATATATAAAGTGTTGATGGGTGTTTGAATAGGTAGGAAAACCGAAGGGAATGTTTGCGGATTCGATTGCAGTATAAGGGATCCAAATTCTTTTTTGAAGGTTAGTTAGCATTACGAAGTCTCTTCCAATTGTTGCGACTTTTCCCTCTGTCGTTATTTTTACATCTTCTTCGACAACGGAAGAAACTACCACTTGTTGATTTCGTTTCATTTTAAAAAACTGTTTCAACATAAGAGGCTTTCTGCGTTTTTCATCCCGATTAGCTACGTTAAATAAATTTTTCTGGCTATTGTATTCTGTAAGAATTCTCGTTTCTTCTAAGGAAACTGCACTTGTTGGAGACGAAAAGGAAGGAAGACTCTTCAATTCTTCCTCTGTCTTCTTTTCCTTCCCAAAAATTCCAAGCTCTTCTTGCACCATGTTTACCTCCAAACTACTCCTTTTTCATAATGAATGAATAACGAATGAATGAATGAATGGTTATAAATTAAAAATCGGAATATTTCACCTCCTTCAAGAGAATGCATCTGCAGTTCATTTTAATAGCTTCTGCAAATGGTCAGCAATTTCTTCGATATTCACTCGTTTATTACCTATTGCCATATCGTGATAAGCTCTTACTTGATCATTTGCATCCACTACATACATAGACGTTGAATGAGTTACAAATCCCCCCGCATCTTTTTCATAGAAAAAATTGAAGTATTGAGTAAACTTTTTTGTATCTACTTCCGAACCTCTTAAAAATAACCAATTGGGACTATCAATTTCAAAATTTTCCTTATACTGTATTATCCTCTCTTCCGTATCGTATTCAGGATCTAACGTGACTGCTAGGATAAGGTACTCATTTTCTGAAATACCTTTTTCCTTCATTAATTCCTGCAAATCTTTTAAGTCCCACATTGTAGTCGGACAAATGTCTGGACAGTTTGTAAAGAAGAAAGTAATTAGCTTCGGTTTTGTTTGAATGGATACATCTTTTCCACTCACTTCAGTCAGTGTCCACTCCTCTACTGTGCCAATTTTCGGCAAATCGATTGATTTTGGCCATAAGAAATAGAATGCAGTGAATCCGATGACGAATAAGAGTACACCTATAAATACTTTCACTAGAATTCTCCCCTCAGTCTCTTCATTTAAGGAAGTCAGATTACACCTTTAACGAATAGCGGATGAAATGACTTACGAGCGCATGAAGACAAGCAGTGAAAATAGCAAGACTATACATGTTTGTCGCAATCGTTGCTTCAGACTCGATTGGGATGTTGCATAGAGCTGGATTTTGAAGAACAGCACCGAGCATCATTCCCATTATCCCCCCCATTGCGCCGTTATAAATACCGTTTAGAGCGGCCGGGGCTTTTATTGTTGAACCAAATTTCCAACCGATAAATAACCCAACTACTATAGGAAGGAGATAAAAAGCCTTTAGATCTGCTGGAAGCAACAGTTTAAGGTACAGTGCCAAGACAAATGAAGCTATCATGGTGATGGCCATACACATCGTCTGCGTAAAACGATCATCAAATAATAAATGTTTCTTTTTAAAAATCCTATATACAGAACTTACTTCAACTATGTTCCAGATAAACAATAGGTAGATGAGTAGCAAGGCTGACATCACGACCTTTTAATTGAAATAAAAATAGTGAATAAACTTAAAACAAAAAAGCCGTGAATGAACCAGATAAACAACGATGGCATTTCTATAACTATTCCGATCATCGGTGACATCAACCCAATGATTATTCCATTCGTTAAACCCGTCACAAACGTTTGATAATCGAATAACAGACCAAACAAGGCTCCAGTTAGTAATCCTGCCAGTGTGGAGATAACGGTAACTAAGGTGAAATGAAAGGGATATTGGAGTATCAGTAGTACACCAGACAGTAAAGCATTCATGCCCCCCATAACAATGCTAATATTCATCCCTAATTGAAACCCGATAAGCTTCTTAATTCCACGTAAATACAAATAAAAAACAAGAAATATGCATATATCCACATACATAAAAACTAAGATTGCAGTTTCAGACATGGCCCCACCTCTACATAAGTAATGCTATAGGAGGTGCAAAAGAAACTTGTCCAATGGATAAACCATAGTAACCCTATCAATTCACATCCCCTCTACATAGACTATGTTGTGAAGGAATTTATTAAATAATTTCTAAACGATTTATATATTTAGAGGAGGAGTTTTATGGAAGTCGGACCCATTAATGCGTTTGATGGATTCCCTGTTTGGTATAAAGATGAGAATGGTTTACGCCTTCAACTAAACGTTGACCCTACTGACCCATTCTCTGGCATTACACCTGCTGATTTACCTGATCCAGCACAACCCGTTTCTTTTCCTGACAATTATCCAGGAGAAGCTTTTTATCATCAAGTCGAAGCTGAAATGACTACGGGTACAGGTGAAAGAGCGAGGCTCGTTTTAGCATTAGAAGCTGCATTTGTGAATGAAGTGCCGAGGGTCGAGGAACAAGTTGTATTTGGTAGAGTTCGTATTCGTATTTTCGGATTACGACCAAATGCGGAGTATACCGTCACTCACCCGTACGGAGTCGATACATTCATCGCGGAATCTGACGATGGAACTGCCGAAATTAATTTCACAGAAGATATTGGAGGATTTAACGGAGGAGATTTTGAACTTGCACTGAAAAGCCGTGTATTTCCATTTTTACAATGGGATCCAAACATAGCACCTGCAGCGCCTGAAGGTTATATTGGCGATCCAAATGTTCCACACGAAATAGTAGGCAGCTTGTTTGTGGATCAATTTGGGCAACCTCAAAATTTCTTCAGGATTGAAGGTTCTGGAATCGGTATAGGGTCACCGGATCGTTCAATGACACCAGGGCTTTCTCCTGATAATTCTATTGAAACTAGAAATTTTACAGTTGTTGGTAAAATTTCAACAATCTCAGGTGTTGATGTTTTGAGAGCCACTTTTACACAAACCGCAAGTACGGACGGATTAATAGATGTTTTTGCCACATCAGATGATATCGCTCAAATTATTGAAGTGACTGGTAACGGCATTAATCCAACGCAATTACAAGGCAGTAATGGACACTATTTTGCACGTGTTGGATATTCTGGTGAAACGCCTCCCACTTCGATTACTGTCACTAATCTAACTGATAATCCAAACAGTATAAAAGAAGTAGTACCTGTAGATTTTATTTCTGCGTCCGCTAATTTTGATACGGATTCGCAAAACCTTTCGATTACAGCTTCATCAAGTGATTCTGTTCGGACGCCTATTCTATCTGTCTCGGATTTTGGATTGGGAGAACTAACCATTCCTTCAGAAGGAACTCTTAATACGAATCTAACGTTTACACCACCTCATGTAATCATTACGTCTTCAGCTGGAGGCGAAAGAACGATACCCGTATCAGTATCCGGATTACCGAATGGTCCGATTCCAGTAACAGCCCATGCTGGTGATGACCAAACAGTCCTATTCGGTTCACCAGTTACACTTAATGGCCTCAATTCTACTGGTATCATTACTACTTTTAGTTGGACTCAACTATCGGGGACCGAAATCACTCTAGAAGCCGCGAATACGGCAACTCCAACTTTTACAGCGCCAAGTTCCGAAACAACACTACTATTTGAATTAACCGTTGATGGAGAAGGAGGACCTTCCAAAGATACAGTAGTCGTCGACATTATCGAATTTGCCTCAATACCGATTGCCAATGCAGGACCAAACCAAAGTGTCCAACAGGGAGAAGTTGTTACGTTGTCTGGGAGTGCAACTGGTACTGTGACAAACTATCAGTGGGAACAAATCTCAGGTCCTATAGTTCAGTTAACAAATGCAAATACGGCAACAGCAACATTTCAATTTCCCAATCAAACAGCTCCACTTTCTTTTCGACTAACAGTTAACGGACCCGGAGGCACTTCATTTGACGAAATCCAAGTGACGACTGTCCCCTTAATTCTTTCAATAACTCGTGCTGAATTTCGATCAAGAGATGCGGAATGGCGAATTAGTGGAAATTCAGATGTCATTGGAATTGGAGCTACTATTTCTATCTATATTGGCAATTCGTTGAGCGGTCTCCTCCTTTCTCAAGTGGCGGTTGATGCACTGGGAGAATGGGCGTATCGAATAGAAGATTCTATTGTGCAACCCGACGAAACGAGAGCAGTTTCTATTCAATCCAGCTCAAGTGCAACACTCATAAATGTTCCACTAGATATTAGAAGGTAACAGCGATGAAGGTAAAGGGAGGTTAATAAATGGAAAACTGTAAAAACTGCGGAGTGGGCCAGCCCTGTAAGTGTCAACGTGGCCCTAGAGGCCCGAGGGGTTATCAAGGCTTTACTGGATTAGATGGTGAAAAAGGAGAAAAAGGCGAAACAGGAAAACAAGGCGTCAAAGGGGATCGAGGTCCCCGGGGCTATGAAGGACCACCTGGAATAGTTGGGGAACGTGGGGAAAAAGGAGAACAAGGTGACAAAGGTGACAAAGGCGACAAAGGCGACAAAGGCGACAAAGGCGACAAAGGCGATCGAGGTCCCCAGGGCTATGATGGATCGTCTGGATTAGTTGGGGAACGAGGAGAAACAGGAAAACAAGGTGTCAAAGGTGATCGAGGTCCCCGGGGCTATGATGGATCGTCTGGATTAGATGGGAAACGAGGAGAAACAGGAAAACAAGGCCCCCATGGGATTCAAGGACCTAAAGGAGACAAAGGAGATACAGGAGATACAGGACCTGCAGGACCGATTAATGTTGCTTACGGCTTCGCCTATACCGAATTGGAGAGTTCTGGAAGTGGTAATATCAAATTTCGTATCGCTACGCCTCTGCAAGATGTTGGATTTTCACCCGAAGGCTTAGTGATAGGTAAAGACGGAATTTATCAAATCAGCTATAAAGTAGTATTGGTATCAAAAGCGATTACATGCGTTCCTTCAAAGTTCTATATAGAAATCAATGAAAAAATTAAGGCATCATCATCAATGACTGAATCCACTACTGCTAATACACTCACTTCCAGTCTCTTGTTTTCGTTACAAGAAGGTGATCTTGTAAAACTTGTTGCTGAATTACAAGAAAACTTCAGTTACAAACTGGCGACATTACAACTCGTTCGTGTGGGATAAATCTTTTTTAGTTAGTAATTTTCAAATATGGATTAAGTAAAGTTAGCACATCTGTTGATTTACCACTTACTTGCAAAAACACTGACGAGAAGGGCTTGAGAACCGCCATTTTTACTGGATTATTTTCGTTCCGCTTTCGGCGAATTAATCACTACCCTTTTGCCGAGGGGCAGGTGTGGCTAGAAGTGACTCCGTCACATCTAGCCACACTCTTTTCGGTCATCCTGTTGTGAATAATTGCCTGTCGCATTCCTATAGTATTTAAGTGAAAAATGTAGTTTCTTTTAAAAAAAGAATAGATGAGCTTTTATAAGAATGTAAGTGCCCTATGATGCAATTTAGGGCACTCTTGCACGTTGTATGTAGAAGGTTTGAGCGGTCAAAATTGTATCTCTGACCGCTTCTTGTAGCTGTATCTTTGGAGAGCGACGGATGAACAAAACCAAGAGCAACTATACACGTAGTCCCCAGTGTGTGATCAAGTTATTTACTAGTTATTATTGGTTCATCAACAAACGTGTAAAGGTAACATAAATCGCTTCAGACGCTAATCCACTCTGTTTTTGATATACTTTAAGAAGTATGTACTAGAATGGAGTGAGCAGAATGCAAACGATAAAAGGTAAAAACGCAATAATTACTGGAGCAGGTAGAGGTATCGGTCGTGCGACAGCAATCGCTTTTGCGAAAGAAGGTATAAACGTTGGTCTTATCGGAAAAACAGCTGCTAATCTTGAAAAGGTTGCAGAAGAACTTCGACAATACGAAGTTGAGGTGACGATGGCAACCGCTGATGTATCAAATAACGAATCCGTCATTGCCGCTGTCGAACATGTTAAATCTGAACTTGGTCCAATTGATATCCTCATTAACAATGCGGGCATCGGTAAATTCGGTAAGTTCCTCGAACTATCACCGGAAGAATTCAAAAATATTATCGATGTCAACTTAATGGGCGTCTATTATGTCACAAGAGCAGTTCTGCCAGAGATGATTGAAAGAGAATCAGGCGATATTATTAATATCTCCTCTACCGCCGGACAAAAAGGCGCACCTGTTACAAGCGCATACAGTGCCTCAAAATTCGGAGTTCTCGGACTTACGGAATCCCTTATGCTTGAAGTAAGAAAGCATAACATTCGTGTTAGCGCATTGACACCGAGTACAGTAGCTACAGATTTGGCGTTCGAAGAAAATCTTACGGACGGCAATCCTGACAAAGTGATGCAGCCGGAAGATCTTGCTGAAGTAATGGTTGCCCAGTTGAAACTGCATCCACGAATTCTTGTTAAATCGGCAGGTTTATGGTCAACGAATCCTTAATAAAACTTGATACATTTCTACAAAACAAAAGGACCTTTTCATAAAGGTCCTTTTGTTTTTGTGTTTTCAAGTAACTCTTCTTATAGTTAATGATAATATTAGTTTTGCTAAGCTTAAACCTCTCCCTGATCCATAACTCCATCTTCTTTTCTCCTCAAAAGTATCAATAAAGCGACAGCAAAACAAATTATTGAGAAAAGTCCTAATAACTGTATAGGGGGTTCTCCCCCATAAAAATAGAATGATAATGGCAATGAAACAATACCTAATCCTAAAAAACTTTTCCAACTCCGAACTATTAATGCATAAAACAAGGTAATGACTGAAATCAATAGTGATAGCCCAAATAAAACAGGGAATAAAATCGCCATATTTACCTCCCTCTAGACGTTCTGCCTGTTTATTTAAATAACACACTTATACAAGCTACTTCGGAATCCTTGGACGATTTTGCTTTATTTAAAAAAGTCCATTTTGCTCATCTCGCCGCGCCGCCTCTCGTAGTGAATCTGATTCCGCTGAGTTCTGATTTAATGACTTTTCCCGCTCATTAAAACTGTATTTCCGCCCAGTCAGAAAATCCACAAGATAGCCGCCTACTATCAAAGTCACCATGGAGCCCCAGAAAACCCACATCACCCAATGCATAACATTCCCTCCCCATTTCAACAGATACGTAGCTTTTGGCTAAATGTTACGTTTAATTTACTAAAGAAATAACCAGCCTTGTTAGTTTAAATACTCTTCTACTGATTGCAGGAAATCTCCCATTATCTGGAGGATTGAGATTTTTTTAAGCTTTTCATATGATGGTAAAACTATTAATCACATTCAAAAAAACAACTTGTAAATTACATATCCAACTAGTAATGAAATTATTAATAGCCCCATACCTTTCCAACCCAGTCCACCTGCTAAATCAACTAAATTGCCATTTTCAGCTCGATTTAATCCTTCTCTCAATGCACCTGTTGGATTTTTTTTGAGTTCTTCTTGTCTTAATCTCTCTCTTTTATCTGCCGGAGTTTCTTGTAGATTATTCAAACCAAACACCCCCTAAACAATACTGTACTATCAGGTTTTTTGCTGTTAATAGAAGAAGTAAAACTTAAATCCTGATTAAATGCCCAAGCATATTCCCCTGTTTCAGTATCGAATTTACTTTTTTAAAAATCAAAGAGAAATAACGTTTATTGTTTAAGTGGAGCGCCCGGTAAGTTAATAGTAGGTCTATTGAACTTCAATAATGAACACATAACTTGAATCACCTTCTTCCCACCTCGCATGAACGTCATATACATAAACACCTTTCTTGCTAGGCACTGTCAGTATATTTCCTTTTAAGTTTACGTTGTCTGCTTTAGCATCGTTTATCCATATATTCGCACCTAATGTACTTTTTTTAGGTTTATTCTTAAAATCTATTTTCAAATTGGCTTCAGGCGAAACGACAACTGCTTTCAATTCATGATGTGCTACGATTCCAGGTGGAGAAATCATATCTACACAGATTGAGTTCAAGAACCCCTCCCAGCAATAAGTTCCTTGCGCTGTGGTTATTTTCATGTCACCAACAGTTATCGTCGGTGAAGGTGGTTTGGAGGAATCGGATATTCGAATAATGCCATAAACTACAAGACCTATAACAATCAATAGTAAAGCGAGGCGTAAAATCTTAGCCATATAGTTCCTCCTTGGCTTTATAAACTTATTCCTTTCTCAACATCCGACTTCTCTTTGGAAAAAATAATGACGCCTATTGCCTGACCCAATTCATGTTAAACTTCAAACACTGGGATTCCTACTAAATAAAAAAGAGAAAATGAAATCAATTTTCTATCCCCCTGGATTTATATGACTCAGAAACCATTAACAATCATTCTAAAACCTGACTGGTAGTAGATTCTTTTTTTAACAAACAACCCATTTATTGAAAATGAACAGATACTTGTTCTATACTCCCAATATTCGACTCAGTGAATACGAATACCTTTTTACTCTTTGTTTACTTTTTGAACAGAAACCCTATCATCCTTTTGCTGAAGCGTAATCGAAGGAAATCTTTGCATCGACCTATTTAGGATTGTATGCAAATTGAAAAGGCTGATTCCTTTCCATATTTATTAATTCCCTAAAAATAATATAAAAAAATCAACACTGTCGATTGCCAGTGTTGATTCATGTTCTACTATGAAGTTAATTAAACTCTGAATCCATCATTGTTTGAAGCGATTCTAAATGACTACCTTCACTCACTTAATAATACGGCGATATCAGGATATACACCAACACGCCTGTAAAGCTGACGTATAGCCAAATCGGCATTGTCCATCTGGCAATTTTCTTATGACGCTCGTTCTCCATATTCCATGCACGTGCCACGCTCGTCAGCGCAAGTGGAACGATGGCTGCCGCAAGAATGATATGTGTAATTAGGATGAAATAGTAGAATCCAGCCATAAATCCTTCTCCACCATAAGATGTGGATGGCGATAGATAATGGTAAGAGACGTACGTGATCAGAAACAGAAATGTTGTGGAAAAAGCAGCATAAATAAAACGGCGATGAACTGTTATATTCCGCTTTAATATGGCGATAAGAGCACAGACAAGGAATACAAAAGTAAAACTGTTAAAGATTGCATTCATCATAGGCAGGATTGTTATATCGAATGCATCGAAATCTTTAACTCCCCGCATTCCCGAAAGAACAGCGATTGCACCGATCAGTATAACGGAAAGTATAATAATCATTGGTTTATAATTGCGTTTTTTAAACGGCTTTGCAGAGCTCCCATTATTATTCATGACAATCACTCCATTATTGTTTAGATAAAACACTATCCTTTAATTGTATAGTAAGATACCAAGCGGTGCCGTATAAAAAGGCACTTTTTTGTGAACGGGTGTCCGATTACTTTACTGCTTCACTTCTGTTCACTACTAACCAAGGTCTATCTTCTCTCCACTGAATACTAACAGGAATCCGGTATGTTTCACTCAGCAGATTATCGCTAACTACTTCTTCTTTTGGTCCACCTGCTACGACTTTCCCATCTTTAAGCAGAAGCACATGCGATATCCCTGGGACAAGCTCTTCAATATGATGGGTTACGTATACAATATGACACCCGTTCCCCATTACGTTATCAAGTGATTGTAGGAACTGTTCCCGAGATAAAATATCCAATCCTGAACATGGTTCATCCAATACAAGCATTTTGGGGTCACTCATTAAGGCTCGGGCGATGAGTACTCTTCTTTGTTCCCCTTCGGACAGTTGCAGATAGGGCTTTCCTTTTAAATACGTTAGATTTAAACTTTCAAGTAAAGAATTTGCTTTCTCCCAATCCTCTTTTTCCACTTGTTCATAAATACCGAAACTCGCAAACTTTCCGCTCACTACAACTCTTTCTATCTTTTCATTATTGTAATATTCCGCAAAGCGATCCAAGGAACTACTGACAAAACCAATTTCTTTACGCAGTTCCGGTAAGTTGGTTTTTCCAAACAGATTACCAAGAACAGAAACTTTACCGCTTGACGAGAAATTAAAACCGGACATGATATTGAGAAGTGACGTTTTCCCTGAACCATTCAAGCCAAGTATTCCCCAATGCTCATTTTGTTGAATGGACCAATTGACATCCTTTAATATTTCTCGGTCGCCTCGTTGGAACGATACATCTTTAAATGAAACAATTTCCTTCATATTAAGCAGCCTCACTTTCACAACAAAATAGGTTGACTTTTTATCATCATACCACTTCGAAATGAACCATGTTTCCTTTCCGAGAAATTTTAGTAACGTATATCGGACATTGTAATTTGTTCACTTTAAATAATGTACTACTTACACAATGTCAAGTTATATAGTTGATTAGTCGGAATTCTGCTATGCTAGTAGAATGACATATTCTTGGAGTTGAATCGAATTGAACTTGATTTTGATCATTTTACCCGTATTTATCATTTTTTTCATTGGCTTTTTAGGTCAGAGATTAATAGGCTTTGATATCAAGTCGATATCAACAGCTGCCCTATATTTAATGTCCCCCTTTTTGGCATTCCGGACATTCTACACAAATGAATTGACCATAGACTATTTTTACATCATCCTATTCAGTTTACTTCTTACAATCATTCTTCTTGTTGTTGTGTGGGTTACTTCTATCTTCATGAAAGCAACACGGCCACAGCTGTCGGCAATGATTCTTGGCGGTGTATTCATGAACAGCGGAAACTACGGAGCACCGGTTGTCCTGTTCGCATTCGGCGCTGTCGGATTTGACTATGCTGTGGTCATGATGGTGTTCCAATCGCTGCTAATGAATACAGTCGGGATTTTCTTTGCGTCCATCGGTGGTGAGGAAAAAGCTACTTTACGGCAGTCGTTTCAGCGCGTAATCCGTATGCCACTTATTTACGCAGCTATTTTAGGTATTGGACTTCAATTAGTTTCGGTATCTATCCCATCCGTATTAATGGAAGGCATCAGTCTGGTGGCAGATGCCTCGATTCCGACTGTCATGCTTGTACTTGGTATGCAGCTTGCGGTCATTTCCAAAAAGAGAGTAGCTTACCGTTATGTAACTGCGGTTACTGTCATCAGGATGTTTGCTTCTCCTATGATTGCAGTGGGTATTTTGTATTTCATGCCAGTGAACGACCTGCTTAAAGCGGTTATTATTGTCCAAGCATCAATGCCAGCTGCAGCGAATACGACGATGTTTGCATTGCAATTCGGGACGGAACCTGATTTAGTGTCGTTTACGACATTTATCACCACTCTGTTAAGTATCATAACCATTCCTATTGTCCTTTTCTTCGTAGGTGTATAACCACCCATATCGTATAACTTTCTACTTCCACGGTTAGATTGATTGTACGATGCCGAGAGAGGATGACCAACTTGGAAAAGATGCGGATCATACAGTTAATCGCACTGTTTTCTACTTTAGTTTTAATTATAGGCTGTAGCAATAGGAATATAGTGACTGAAATGGAGGACAAAACAGATACACCTAAGGAATCCATTGGTGACACATATGGCTTTACAATTTTTAATTTGACAATTGATACAAAAGATACGAAGAATGCAATTGTTGCCAATTACGATGAAAAAAGCGATAAAACAGAAGCGATCTATGAAAATAAATTGGAGGAATCCTTCTTGCACGGTAACAAAGCGATGGATAAGCTCAATACGATTTTCGAGGAGCTTTCGTTAGAACCTGATATGGATGCTGAAGATATGATCAAGAAAGCATCGGAGGCATTCGAAGTGATTGATTATACAACTTTGAAATTGGATGTGAAGTTTAAAGGTCATGACATGAAAAAATTGATGATGTCGAAGTAGTTTCATAAGTGTAAATAGAGTTTTCCCATAATTAAAGCCTTTGCGACCTGAGCATGCCTACGCTGGAGTGTTCATAACTGAAAGTAATTTTGAGATGTAAGGACTGAGATTACAAAGTGATTAATTCAAGAAATACACATTACAGATTGCAGGTCTAATCCCTGCGTGGTAACTGGAGGGATTCAGTTCAATCCCTCCCTGCTCTTCATTCTGGCTTATCACGGGAGGCATCCACAAAGCGGTGAAGCGGTATTAGCAGATTTCCTATTTCATTCTCTTGTTAAGATACGTCTCCAGTAGCCCTCCCATAAGCCAGATAACTTTTTCATCAGTCTTATTAGAGCTTGCGCTCAGTATAAATACTGTATTAAATCAGAAACTATCCATCTAGTTAATAGATACATTTAATTTTTTTGTTCTAAATCTATTGTTAACGCTTTCAATAGTCTGATTAATCTGTTAATATTATATAAAAGCGATTTATGAAGGGGGCTCACCGATTGTTTCCTTTTAAGAACAGAAAAACAGCGCATGTAAAAGAGGCTCAGTTGTATTACAGTTATTCATCGGAATCCTCAACGAAAGAAGATATGGATGAAATGTCCTTTCTGTTAACGACACTATGCAAGTCGTATAACAGAGAAATCATTTTTGTATGTATCGGTTCAGATCGATCTACAGGTGATTCATTTGGACCCTTTGTCGGAACGATGTTGAAAGAAAACCATTGCCCTTATCATGTCTTTGGAACAATTGCAGATCCTGTTCACGCACTGAATTTAAATCAAGTAATAAAAGACATTAATAACCGTTTTTCTGAACCAATCATTTTCAGCATAGATGCCTGTTTGGGTGATAGACATCAGGTTGGTTCCATTCTATTAAAAGAGGGCCCTCTTATCCCCGGATGTGCCATCAATAATGCTCTTCCTGAACTGGGCAACTATCATTTGAAAGCGGTTGTAAATTATTTGGATTCCATAAACCCCGTTAGTTCTTTGAATTCTACACGCTTGGATACGGTCCTGACTCTTGCAAAAATAACTTCTACTATCATTTTGAATTCAACAAAAAATAAAACCCATGCAAAAATGACGACGAATCATTATTGATTCGTCGTCATTTTAATTTCAACCAATTGTTATAACACCTAATCCTAATGCAGCTAGAGTCATAACGACTACGGTTCCGAATGCCCACTTCACAGCAAAACGTTGCAGATCACCAAACTCAGTTTCAACTAAGCCAATCAATAAATGAGCTGCTGCCACTAGTGGGCTCAGCACGTGAATCGGCTGACCTATCAAAGACGCCCTCCCTATCTCAACAGCGCTCACTCCATAAGCTTCGCCTGCTTGTGCCAAAATAGGCAACACGCCGAAGTAAAATGCATTATTCGACATAAAGAAAGTGAATGGCGCACTTAGAAATGCTACGATTACCGCTAAATATGGGCCAAGTGCATCGGGAATAATCATAACCATTGTCTTTGCCATCGCATCAATCATTTCCGTACCACTCATAATACCAGAAAAGATACCTGCAGCAATAACAATGGAGACAACTGCTAATGCATTTTTCGAATGGACCGCGATACGTTCTTGTTGCTGTTTCAATTCTGGATAGTTGACGAGCAATGCAATTGCAAATGCAATCATAAAGAGAACTCCCAATGACATAAAGTCAATGATCAAACAAGCCATAAGGGCTACCGTCAATGAAAGGTTGAACCAAACGAGTTTAGGGCGGCGGTAATCGGCTACTTCTGCAGTTGCCGCCAATTCCATATTCGCTCCAGTTTGTTTTGAATCAGTTTTTTTAATGGGTTCAAGTTCAACAACACCCAATCTCTTGCGTTCCATTTTCCCTAACATGAAAGCGGAAATCAGTACCCAAATCAAGCCGAATCCCATGACCGGAATCATCGGGATGAATAGCTCCGAAGAATCGAGTCCTAACGAAGCCATCGCCATAGCAGAGGCACCGCCCCACGGCGTCATATTCATGACACCCATCGATAGCATCGCCGTTGTAGCCAACACCAACCGATTCATACCAAGTCGTTTATATAAAGGCAACAATGCGGAGACCGTGATGATATAAGTCGTCGTCCCATCTCCGTCTAGCGCTACCATCATGGAAAGAACGGCTGTCCCAATAACAATCTTCAATGGATCGCCTTTTACTATTTGTAATATCTTCGCTATTAAAGGATCAAACAGACCCGTATCGATCATTATTCCGAAGTATAGAATCGCAAATAAGATCATTATTGCTGTCATTGCAACATTTTCTACACCCGCCTGCATCATCGGTCCAAGCTCAGTTAGGAATCCCCCAAGAATTCCGAATACGATAGGCACGACCATAATTGCAACCAATGCAGAAAGGCGCTTCGACATGATTAAATACATAAATACGGCAATCATTGAAAAACCTAAAACTGATAACATATTTCATCCCCCTATTTTCCGTTTATTAAATTGCAGCTTCATTTTGTTCGGTAGAAACAAAAACTAATGATAGCGCTTTCTTAAAAGAATAGTATCAATAATTTGGCCAAAGAAATAGATAAAGAAAGTAAAGCGTATTCTTTTTATAGTTTGTATTGTTTTCATATTTTCCACGGACACTCTAACAAATGAAAAAACCGATTGCTCAATTGTAAATAACAACTGAGCAATCGGTTTTTTTAGTTTGTTGTCTTTTTATATTTCCTCTCTGGTCTTCCAACATTTCCATATAATACTTCAACTTCTATTTCCTCAAGAGAAACGAGATATTCCAAATACCTGCGCATCGTTGAGTAACTAATTCCAGCCATTTGGCCGAGTTCATCTGCACTTAGACTTCCTTCCATATCCTCTATCTTACCTCTGACTAGTTTCAGCGTATGTTTGTCAATTCCTTTAGGGTATGTCTCTTTTTTAGGTCCAGCCGCCGCTAGCACCTTATTATTCGAACGAAATAGGTCATCTATATTATCCTGATTAACTAATTGATTTTGATAAAGTTGTCCTCTGACAACGTCATATTGCGTAAGCGTAGCAATTAACTTGTCGATTATTATCGGCTTTATCAAGTAACCGAAAGCACCTCCGCGTATTGCTTCACTGACCGTTTCTGTATCATTAGCAGCAGTTATCATAATAACATCAATGCCACGATACTCTTTTCGAATTTCGCGGAGAAGTTCAATTCCATTCATATCTGGTAAATAGACATCCAGTAATAGCAGTTGAGGTTGTATGACTTCCAATAGTTGCAAGGCTTGTCTACCTGAACTTGCTGTTGCAATAACATTGAAATGATCGATTTGATTGGTAAACTGCTTGTAGATTTTTGCTGCGTCTTCATCATCTTCAACGATAACAACGTTAATCGTTCCATTAGACATTTTCACACATCCTTTTCAGTCCAGCTCTCTTGTGGAATAACAATTGTAAATCTTGCTCCACCTAACTCACTTTTATCGACATAGATTTGACCATTCAGTAATCCAATTGCATTTTTTACAATCGATAAACCGATTCCATGATTCTCCCCACTTTTTGTCGTGTAGCCATCTAGGAAAATAACATCTTCCATCATTATTGGTATTCCCGCTCCGTTATCTTCAATATCAAAAATGATTTCATTACCCAAATCTGTAAATGAAACATTGACGATTCCTTTATTGCCATTCTTTGCTCTTGCAGCTTCCATCGCATTGTCGATGACATTACCAATGATTGGAACAAAATGATTCGACTTTGCATTATCTGAAACACTATCCAAGCGGCTTTCAGAGTCAATATCCAAATGTACTTGTAATTCCTTAGAGCGGTTTACTTTACCAAGTAAACAAGCCGCAATCAATGGGTCTTTTACCGACGACATCAGAAAAGAAATGATATCTTGACGTTCACTAACTTCTGAAGACACAATCTTAATAGCACGATCATACTCTTTTAACATAAGCAATCCATAAATCGTGTTTAATTTATTTAGAAACTCATGGTTTTGAGCACGCATACTTTCAGAAAATGTTTTTATCTTCGAAAACTCTTCCGTCAATTGTTCAATTTCTGTCACTGTCCGTATTGTTAAAACGATTCCCATAACTTCATCTGCCAGTATAATTGGAGATGTATCTAAAATATAAAGTTGTTGACCAAACAACAGCTTTTTATTTATATCACTTTCCTTTGTTTCGAGAACATTATCGATATAATTCCCCAAATGATTATCTCTAATAACTGAGCCCACAATTAGTTGTTGATCGTCGAATAATTCACGTGCCCGCTTATTCATTGAGGTGATTTCTTTTTCATTATTAACAGTAATTGTTGCATCACGAATTGACTCAAGTGTCGCCTCTTTTTCTGTAAAGAGGAGCGAAATCTCCTGCGGTTCCAAACCAAAAATAAGGTTTTTCAAACGTCTTGCTATCAAAATCGCCCCAATTATTCCTACAAGGAGAGGAATAATTGCCAACAAAATGATGCGTTTTCTATAATCAAGCACTTGCTGCTCGATATTATTCACTAAAAAACCGACGGATGAGACACCGATAACTTCCCCTTTGTCATTCCAAATGGGTGTCTTCGCTTTAATGGCGGGTCCAGATATCCCATTTCCCCGATAAATGATAGACTGGTGCAATTCAAGCACTTGATCATTACCCGTAGCTGTTGGTTTCCCTATATTTTCTGGATTGGGATGCGAATAACGCAGTCCTTTATCATTAGCGATGGTTACGTAGTCTGCACCTGATGACCGACGAATCGTTTCAGCAATCGGTTGGATTATCTGTGATGGTTTTCCATCGTTAAATGCTAAAATTATTGCTGGATGTTGGGCCGTTAACTTCGCAACTGTCATCGCTTGTTTTCCCATATAACTTTCAACTATATCGTCAATCATTGTATAAAAAAGAATACTTACCAGAAGCGTACTGATCAAAACAACGATTGTTATAAGTGATGTTATTTGAGTTAACAGAGTCATTCTAGATTTCTTAACCACTCTGACCATCTGTTCATTCACAACCTTTACGTCTTACTTTACTATTTCGGATAATCCTTCTATATTACCCGCTGTGTGAGCCTTATCTTTATAATACATCATAATTTATAAAACGAATTGTAACAGTAGCTATTAAATATTGAATTAAAATTGCGACTCTATCTGTATTCAAGTATAATTAAGTATTAATGATTACAAATAATGGTTTTAAATCAATAATATAATCATAATATAATTGGGAGGTATAGCATGTATTTACCTAGGTACTTCGAACATTCCAAAGTCAAAGCACAGTTGGCGAATGCAATTACCTTGATGAACTTAAGTTTTGGCGTTATAGCTATTATCCTTATTATAAAAGGCTTAGGCCATATGAGTTTACTATTTATATTCCTTGCTGCGTTATTCGATCGTTTTGATGGGATGGTTGCAAGACGTTATAATGCAGAATCACTTTTCGGAAAAGAACTAGACTCGTTGTGTGATCTGGTTTCATTCGGACTTGCACCTGCTTTATTAATTTATGAAACAACACTTAATACCTCGCCTTGGTTAGGAACCATTGCTACCATTTTTTATGTTTTAGCTGGAGCGGTTCGTCTTGCCCGCTACAATTCAAGTGAATTCGATGGTGCATTTTATGGAGTACCGATTACAGCGGCGGGTGTGGTTATGACATTAAGCTTTTTCCTTGTTCCTTATATGGCTCCATTATTTTTCGTTGTACTGATGTTTATTATGTCGTTATTAATGATAAGTAATATTCGAATTGCGAAAGTGTAAATGAATACTACGGAGGATACTAAATGAAAAAAGCACTCTTTAAATCTTTTGTTGAGTTGACGGGAAATCCTGTTTCTTCTGCTCTGTTAAAATCTTTTTCTAGTTCAATAGTAAGTCGGCCGTTGATTCGGCCTTTCAGCAATTTTTATCGTATTAGTAATGATGAAATGGAATACCCTATTTCACACTATAAAAGTTTACAGTCACTTTTCACACGAAACCTTAAACCAGGTATCCGTCAAATAAACCCTTCACCTCACGCTCTCATTTCTCCGGTGGATGGTATAGTCAGCGGTGCTGGAAAAATTGCTAACGACCAAACTTTCTTCATAAAAGGCCACCAGTATAGGATAAACGAAATAATGGGCACTGAAAAAAAAGCAGCTCCCTATAAAGATGGCTCGTATTTTATTTTTTATCTTTCTCCGAGTCATTATCATCATTTCCACTATCCAGTAACGGGCAAACTGGTATCACGTTACGCTCTTGGTGGAGTTTCTTACCCCGTGAACAGTTTAGGATTACGTCTCGGTCAGAGCCCCTTTTCTACAAACCATCGCCTCATATCTGAAATAGAGACAGCTTTTGGCAAAGTTGCGATTGTAAAAGTCGGCGCTTTAAATGTGAATAGTATACAACTCCTTAACGCTTCGAAAGATTGTATTAAGGGAAATGACTTCGGCTATTTCAGTTTTGGTTCTACTGTAATTCTATTTTTGGAGAACAATCCAGACTTCACTCCGACAATAGAGTTGAATAGCGAGGTAAGAGTGGGACAACCAGTTGGCAATTGGTTGTAACGGCTAAATTAAAAGCAATCCTTGATCAGTGTACATACTGTTCAAGGATTGCTTTTTAATGATTCTTTTAATCAACATCTAAAAAAACGTTAACTATTATATCCCGTCTTCCAAGTTTATTTGTTCAACAAAGTTAACAAAGGCTTTAACAATATTTAATTCCAAGGAATCTTCATGATATAACATCCATGTTTTTCGAATGATCGGCATGCCATCTTTCGTTTTGATAACGATTTTATGGATGTCCTCTACGTCATTTAAAATCATACTTGGTAATATCGCATAACCTAATCCGTTCACAACCATTTTTTTACATGTATCGACTTTATCAACCTCTATGCTGACCAATGATGGCTGGCTGAAATTCTCATACCACCAATTATCGACAGAAGTTTTAAGTAAAGGATCAGTACGATAATCAATTCTTGGCAAGGAAGGCAGGTTATTAATATCAATTTTTTCTTTGGAAGCAATACATAATGTTTCCTCAAATAACAATCTTTTTTGATCTTTCCAACCGTATTCTCCCTTTACAAAACCAACATGGACATCTTGATTATATATTAAATGTACAATATGACTGCTGAAGTCCGTCGTTACTTTAAATTCAATATTGGGATACTGTTCCTTAAAAAGTTTTAATAGATAAGGAAGCTTATAATCCGTGAAATAGTTCGAAACACCTAATCGTAATATTCCCTCTACTTGACCTTCCATATTCAAGACATTTTCTTTAATTTTCTGAAGGCGCAAAAGCATATCGTCTGCACATTTTGCTAAATACTCCCCTTGTGGAGTAAATTGAACTCCACGTCTTCCTCTACTTACGATTCTTACATTGAACTTCTTTTCTAATTGTTGAAGGCGATGTGTCAATGCTGGTTGTGAAATAAATAATTTTTGAGCTGCTTTTGTTATATTTTTTTCGCGATAGAGCATTTGTAAAACCACCCAATCCTGCTCGTCCATACAAATATCACCCTTCAGCTATCAATATATTTTATGTCTATTCATCAATATTCAATATTATTTTTATTTCTCATATTGTACTATACTGAATAAGAATTGCAAATACAGTGAGTAGACAAGATACAATAAAAATGTTATTGAAAGCGGGGAAGTTTATTGTTAAGAAAAAATGAATTCATAAAAACTTCCACATTTGTTGTCATCAGTGGAATGGGGGGATTTCTTCTTGCACTTACAGGCCTTCCAGTCGGTTGGATGATTGGAACCCTTCTAACTGCAACCCTCATTTTTATTTTTAGTCCCAATTTAATGAACATGTCCCTCCCACAAAAAGGTATTCCGAAATACTGGATGGCTATTGGGCAATGTATCTTAGGTATTGAACTTGGACAAAAAATGAATGATTCCGTTTTATTCATTTTCCTGGAAAATTGGGCAACTGTTATTACTATGCTTTTACTATCTATCTTGTTTTCTTTATTATCCGGACTCGTATTATGGAAGTTTAGCAATTTAGATATGTTAACTAGTTTTTTTGCTACTGCACCTGGAGGATTATCTTCTATCCCTAGTATTGCAGAAGAAGTTGGTGCTAATACAGGAGTTGTAAGCATCATTCAAACGATGCGTATATTTTTAGTTGTCCTTTCCATCCCACTCATATTATCTATTTGGCTAAGTAACCCTGTTGATACTACACCTATCCCTAGCACTACTTCGGTAATGGGACAATTTCAATCGGAACATATTGTTTCGACTGCTATGCTTGTTATTGTTGCATTCCTCGGATATTACGTCGGGAAACTTTTAAAATTCCCTGCTCCATGGCTAATTGGTAGTATGGTTTGCATCGCAATTGTAAAGTCTTTCAGTTCAATAGTTATTGGCTATACGATTGTAGCCTGGTGGCCATCAGGATTAATCATAATTTCCCAAGTGCTCATTGGCGCAAGTATCGGTTCTCGAATTCATAGAAGTATGTTTATAGGATTAAAGAAAACGTTAGCCATTTCATTTTTAAGTACAATTTTTCTTATATTTTCCATGTTCCTATGTGCGTATATTGTTTCAGTGATAACAGGATTACCTTTGATTACTTCGGCTTTGGCTTTCGCTCCCGGCGGCATCGCTGAAATGACGACCACTGCGGTTGTCCTGAATGCGGACTCTACATTTGTCGTAGCCGTACAAGTGCTGAGAGTAATAGCTGTTTGTATGATTCTTCCACCCTTTTTCAAGTTCTTGAATCGCTGGAATCTCAAAAAGAACACCCCCGCTCAATTATCCGCTTAGGTTATTGCAATGTTATATATTGATATAAAGAATCCCTCCATATCGACTTCGACGCTAGGGGCAACATACGCTAGATTCATATGTTCAACTAATATAGTTAGTTTTTGAAGCAACAGTTTAGTTTACAGGATGCAGCCATTAACCAAAAAGCAATCCTTGATCAGTGAATCTACTGATCAAGGATTGCTTTTTTAATTGGATGATTATTTATTCGCTCTGTGTACTTTCAATAACTTTCCTTTAACCGTTGTCGTTTTCATTTCATTCAAAACAAGTTTCCCTTTTCCATTAAGTATATCAATATACGTCACAGTATCCTGGATTTTGATGATGCCAATGTCTTCAGCGGATACGCCGGGAATTTTTGTAATTGTACCGACAAAGTCAACAGCACGAAGCTTTTTCTTTTTTCCGCCATTGAAATACAATTTCATAATATCTTTATTTACCAATTCGTTTTTATTCTTTTTTAATTCAGGTAAGCTTTCCAGTTTTTCAGTGAATGCATCTTTTGCTGCAGCAACTGCCGCCTTCGAAGGTGCGTTTCGTTGTTGAATTTCAAAACCGATGTACGCTTCGATTTCTTCTAAAAAATGATTTTCATTCGGTGTCACGAAAGAAATTGCTTTCCCTCTCTTACCTGCACGTCCCGTTCTTCCTACTCTGTGCACATAGCTTTCAGTTTCCACTGGCAGGTCATAGTTAATGACATGTGTGATACTGTCAATATCTATGCCACGTGCAGCAACATCTGTTGCAACCAAGTAACGGAATTCACCTCGTTTAAAATCATCCATTACAGAAAAACGATCTTCCTGCATCATACCTCCATGTAGTTTATCGCAAGTATAGTGCAGTTGCTCAAGTTGTTCAGTTACATTATCCACCTGATCTTTTGTACGACAAAAGATAATACAACTGTCTGGATTTTCAACTACAGTTACATCGCGTAACATATCAAACTTTTGGGGATCTCTGACGATGATTAGAGAGTGGTCTATTTGATCCGTCAATGTAACGGTTGATGCTATTTCAATATTTTTGGGATCTTTCATATATTTACTGCTAAGCTTTCCAATTTTCTCAGGAAGTGTCGCCGAAAAAAGCATTGTTGTTCTATTTTTCGGTAGTTTATTGATAATGGATTCAACTTGATCAATAAAACCCATGTTTAGCATTTCATCCGCTTCATCAAGAACAAGATATTCAATCCGATCAAGAGCAATTGAGCCTCTTTCAATATGATCAAATACACGCCCAGGCGTTCCAACAACGACGTGGCATTTTTGCTTCAGTTCTTCTTTTTGATAAGCAAATGGAGATTTCCCGTAGACCGCGGCAGCTTTTATACGCTTAAAACGGCCAATGTTTGTAATATCTTCCTTGACCTGATCTGCAAGTTCGCGTGTCGGTGTTAAGATTAGTGCCTGTGGTTTGTTCTCATCCCAGTTCACCATTTCACATATCGGAATACCAAATGCAGCAGTCTTACCGCTTCCCGTTTGTGATTTAACAACTAAATCTGTCTTTGTAAGAGCCGCAGGAATTACTTTCTCCTGGACTTCTGTAGGTGAAGAATACCCGAGCCCGTCGAGCGCTCGAGTAATCTCCTTGCTCAGGTTATAATTTTGAAATGTCATTGTAATCAGCCTCTCATTCTTAGTGTATTATCTCACAAACAGAGGTCTTTCGTCATTTAATGGAGTATTATGATTTATTTTTGACTTGTGCAAATAAGGTTCATTCTTTTGATTCAGGAAAGTCCTAGATGAAAAGAGCAGATTTGAAGGAAATGAACGAACTTCTATGCAATCGTCCATCACTATCTAAGTATTTACTGTTTATTTGATTTCATGACGTATTCAAAAATTCCCCTATATAATTCATTTTCTATGTATGTCGAAGAATGCCTTAACCATTGGTAAGGCACCCGACTTCTTTATTTTTCTTGCACAAGTACACCGTCTGTCATTTTGAATACCTTGTCGCAATAGCCTACTAGACGTATATCATGTGTGACGACAATGGTCGTTGTGTTTTTGTTCTTTGTTTCGTTTTTCAGAAGCTCCATTACTTCATAGGCACGATCTGAGTCAAGAGATGCCGTTGGTTCATCAGCTAAAATAATAGAAGGATTACTGTATAACGCTTTTGCAATTGCGACACGCTGACGTTCTCCGCCAGATAAGTCTGCAGGATATTTAGTTCGTAAATCCCCAATACCCAAGTCATCATATAACTCTTCCAATTGTTTTTTCGTCATATTTTCTTTCTTAACTTGGTCCAATAGTTTCAACTGATTGGCGACCGTTAAAAAGGGAACTAGATTCGATGCTTGTAGAATGAGAAAAAGGATCCTATTGTGATGAATTGGAATTATATCTAGTGTTGCAGCAGGCTTATCATTCTCTCGGATTAAACGATTTTTTAACATCCGTGATCGTTCCATTTTTAAACGAGACAGGAATCTGTATCAAGCTTGGTCGTACGAGACTTCCTAGTGCAAATTCGTCCTAACTATCAAAGTAGTGACGATGCACCTTTAGTCTTAGGAGCATGCCTGCCTTATGAACGACATGAAATCCCTTTGCACATACTATTATTGCAATTTATGATGAAAGGCTAGAAAACAGTATTGGTTGGTACTTCTCCTGCTCCTCGCGCTATAGAGTCGCTGGTAGAAAAATTGAAGCTTGCAAAAGTACTGCTATCAGCAACGACAACGACCCCTTTTATAAATGATCCGGATTTACTGGAGAGTTTAGATCAGTTTGCCGCTAATAATAAACAAATTGATTTTTACCTAGGCGGCACGGGTGCACTCGACTACGCAACGAACAAAACACTTCAGGCAATCCACGTCACCAGTTCACTTGAAGAAGCCTTACACCAATAAAACCGAAAAGAGGGTACCAGCTCCTAACGCTGGTACCCTCTCTTTTCACGGTGTAATCTCTTGTGGTTCCTCACCTTTTTTATTCATCAAACGAATTGAATCGGGTGAAATTTTTAAGATGATAAGATTGGGGTCCTCAGGACCACTGAACCAAGGTTTCAAATGCTTATTCCATACCTTTTCTTTTACACTTTCATCATCGGAAATACTGACAGTACCTTCTATCTCAAGATATTCGTCGCCCATACCTTTTCCTTCATAACCGATTAAGATATGCGTATGTGGATTTACTTCCAGTTCATCCACTTTCTGCGTTTGTTTTGATGTTGCAGTGTAAAGCGTAAATTCATCATTGAAAAACGTCATGTAACGTGTGTGCGGCTTATTCTGTTGAACGGTCGCCATTGTTCCAACGAAGCTTTCCTTCAAAACTTTCAGCGCTGTTTCTTTTGCATTCACAAAGATCTACTCCCTTTCTCAATGTTATTGTAGTTTACCTCTATAAGTAAGAAGCTAAACATCACTTACAGGGATAGGTATATATCGGTAATTTGGTATTAGATTATGTGATTATAATCCACAATTCATATCAATGAAGCAATTTCATAATTGCATACTCTAATTAAAATCCTAATATTAACGAAATTTCTTAATTGAGTATTCGTTTAAATGGATGAGTTTCGTTGATTGTAACGTAATAAAAAGGCACCAGCGTGTTGAAAGCTGATACCTCTAGACTATACAGGATTAGACTATTAACAGATTAAGATTTAAACATTCGCAGCCATCCTTTATATTTGAACAGCCCTAACATAGCTACCCCAATTGTAAACATTATGACTAAGACAATGATATATCCATAACGCCAAGAAAGTTCAGGCATAAAGTCAAAATTCATACCGTATACACCAGCTATAAAAGTCAATGGTATAAAAATCGAAGAAACAATTGTTAAAATCATCATAATCCGATTCATCTGATTGGAATTTATGGATAATTGACTATCTCTAATATCTGCCGTTAATTCTCGATTTGCTTCTAAGATATCGCCGAGCCTTAACAGATTATCATAGATATCACTAAAATAGGCTTGTTCATTCACGGATAATTTCAGCGAACCGGAAGTGGTCATCCGGTGTAGAAGTTCCCGCATCGGTACGATTGTCCTTCGTAATCGAAGCAAATTGCTACGTACATCAAATACGGAGTCCATGGATAAATGGACGGTGGATGGCGCAAGGCTGTCTTCGATTTCATTTAGATGATCTTCTATTTTAAGTAGTACCGGAAAGTAATCATCGACAACTTTATCGATGATTTGGTGAGTAACAAAAATATGACCTTGCTCCCACTTATTCGGGTTCTCAACAATACGTTTCTTGGCATTTTCTAGCTCTTGAATTTTTGTGGAGTGATAGGTGATGACATAATTCATCCCTAGAAAGAGATTCAACTCCTCAGCTTTTAGATTATCATCGCATAAGGAATGCAATACCAAAAATGCGTATTCGTCATAAAAATCCACTTTCGGCCTTTGAAGACGGTTCAAACAATCTTCGATGGTAAGCGGATGGAAATGAAAAAATGAATCCAATAAGGTGGTCTCTTTATCATCGGGCTGATCAAAGTCAATCCAATACCACTTGAATGTTTGAGTATGAATTTCTGTTAACGGAAATTCAAAAACCATCTTATTCTCTGTTGTCAGCCCCATTGTCCGAATCAAGTAAACACCCTCTTCCTAACTCTTACGTTCCTGTGCTGGAAAGCCCATGTAAAGTTATCGCATTTATTACATTATCGGGCATTAAAGCGAGCGCACGCGATTACACCAGTCCCTATACTACACGTATTTATATGTTCAAGTATAGTTTACGAAAGAAAATTCATGCTTAGCATATTTTTTCTATTTTCATAAAGGGTTTAATTCGTTACATTATTCCCATCCTAGTTGAATGTCGTTCAATATTGTCAGGAGAGTGGGAGGACTAATAATCGATGTAAAGCAACCGATTCTAAACAATCACAAACTAATTGCCTTGGGGATTGCCCTATTGCTGTTGGCCACAGCTGATTCCTTTTTTACCGACTTCGGTATTCAACAAAAGCATATTACGGAAGCAAATCCAATAATGCGTTTCGTTTATGATCGAAGCGTTTGGGGATTCTATGGAATTAAAATTTGTCTGCCGTTTGTGTTGCTGGTTTTATTGGCACGGATTGAAGCGAGAAGGTATTTACAGTTTTTAATGGGATTTAGCCTTCTTCTATATAGTTTGGTCTTATTTCAGCATATTTTGTGGATTTCCTTAGTATTGTAAAATGAAAGATATTGAATTTTATACAAACAGACTAAAAAGTAAATACCACTCAATCTACGTCAATTGAGTGATATTTACTTTTGTATGTCTTATTTAAGCTGCTGCCTGTAATCCGCGAACTCTTGCTTAAGTGCTTCAACTTCCTCGGGGGCAGCTGGGACTAGCGAACTCCAACCGTGTTGGAACTGTAATTCAAGCAACTTTCGATGTAGTAGAGAAGTCTCTTTCAGCAAATCGAAAAATAATGAATAGAACATATTTTGACCGACTTCATGCATTGCCGTTACGTAGGTGATGTCCAAGCTTTTTTCAGTAGCTAATGCAGCACTGAGTAAATCATGGTCATTGACACCGGCCTTTTGTGAATGCGGTCTCTTTGGATTTTCAATTTTTTTAGAAGATGTCATTGAGCTTGACCTCCATTTTCCGACATGAAACTTAGCAATTTATCATATTGCGACAAATGCAATTGACCCGCTTCCTCGAATTGACGCTTTAAATCTGGCATCTGACAGTTTTGAGCGGCCTGTCGATATTGTTTCACCGCAAGTAAGTTCGCGCTCAGCAAATTTTGCAAATAGCCTATGTGCAAAGTGGATATCACTTTCGGGGGCTCAAGATAAGAGGGAGGCTCCATTGCTTTGTCTTTTGTTTTGGGTTGTGATTTTTGCTCTTGCTGTTGTTGTTCGGGTGCCTTTGGCTGTGCTGCTTGTGCCGGCTGTCCTGTCTTTGCTGGTTGTTCTGTTTGTACCGGCTGTTCTGCCTGTGTCGGTTGTTCTGTCTGTGCCGGTTGTTCTGCCTGTGTCGGCTGTTCTGCCTGTGTCGGTTGTTCTGTCTGTGCCGGCTTTTCTGCTTGTGCCGGTTGTTCTGCCTGTGTTGGCTGTTCTGTCTGTGTCGGTTGTTCTGTCTGTGCCGGCTTTTCTGCTTGTGTTGGTTGTTCTGTCTGTGCCGGCTGTTCCGTTTGTGTAGGTTGTTCCGCTTGTGTCGGCTGTTCTGTCTGTGTCCGTTGTTCCGCTTGTCCTGTCTGTGCCGGCTTTTCTGTCTGTGTCGATTGTTCTGCTTGTGCCGGCTTTTCTGCTTGTGTCGATTGTCCTGTCTCTGTCGGCTGTTCTGCCTGTGTCGATTGTTCTGATTGTTCTGCTTGTACCGGTTGTGCGGACTCAGGCTTTGGTTGTTTTTGAATTTGTCTGGACTGTGGTTGTTGTGCTGCCGATTTTTTTATCTGTTCCTCTTGTTGAAGTTGTATTTGAAGTTCAAGTTGCTGCAATTGTATTTGTAGTTGTTTAAGTTGCTGAAGCTGTTGTAGCGACTGTAAAGACTCCACTCTCTTCGCTCCTTTCATGCAATTTGCATGTAGTATGATTCCAGTGATGGAAATTATACGGTATGGATGGAATTTATCATGATGAATGGGAATCGACAATTTATATAATCATGAAAATAACATAGAGTACTACAATTCTATATAATGCGTATCATAGTAAAAAGGAGAAATTTAATGAATCCGTTCTTCTCGATTTGGTCACAACCAAGCAAAACGATTCGCTACATTATTGAGCAAAAATCCATTTTCTATTCGTTCATGCTCATCTCCATTTCTTCTCTCGGAAGCAGCTTCATGGCATTTGCGGATACAGGTCTATTTGCTGAATTGTCATTATCGACCACCATCACATTTATTTTATTTCTGAGTTTATTATCTGGAATCGCTGGATGGGGAATTGCGTCATTTGCATATACTTGGTTTGGTAAATTGCTAGGTGGAACAGGAACACCGCAAAAAATGGCACGCGCAATTGGTGCCAGTACAATACCCGCCATTTGGACAGCGCCTATTGGTATTATTGCGGTTTCCTTATACGGCAAGCAGCTTTTTGAGGCACCGAGTAATCTGTTTGGCACGAATATGGATTTCGGTTTTTTCTTTTTGCAAACGTGGATTATAATAGGGATATCTATTTTTGGGATTATTCTCCTCAGTAAAGGAATTGGTATTGTCCATAACTTTTCGGCTTTGCGTGGATTTGGAACAATCATGTTATTTGCCGGTTTCATGTTCGTTATTTCAATCATTATTCTAGGGTCCTTGTTTTCAATACTTCTGTTTATTGGAGTACGGTAAAAAACGTTATGAGAATTTCCAACAAATAATATCGTAGATAGACTGTAATAACTCTAAAAACAGTTGTAAAACGAAATGTTTGCGCTGCATAATGAGAGATTTCTTCACAACTTCTTGTCTGTCTTGACAGGTAAACAGTCATAATAAGGTGAGTACCAATCATTCAAAGACTCCACTCCTAGCCAGAGTAAGGTCAACATCAACGTTGACTTTCATTTCCTTGTACATTTCATGCCACTTCTCTTCCGTCAGTTTAGAATGACGTACAGAGCTTCTGTAAAATTCACCGTATCCAAAAACGTCCGAATCAATTTTTTGGCAGTAAGCAATTATTCTTGATATTTCACTCGATAACTTCTTACTGATTGCTTTTTCAAGTTTTTCCGTGTTTTTGGCTTCCCCTTCCCCTATATTAACATCTGGTTTTATTTCTAATAATGTTGCTTGCGCTGTAAGGTGTAGGTCAAATTCAGGAGTTGTTGGATTGACTACCTTCACATCTTTGTGCGTTTTAATCGGATCGAATACCAAACTAATTTCATCAGGGGGATCCTTCGTTAAAGATGAAGGTAAATCATCGCCTTTAATTTTCATTTCGTATGTTCCGGCTTTATAATTATCTCGACTTAGCTTTACGTAAAAACTATCCTCAACAGAAAGTTCACCTATCATTTTGTCCTTTTTAAACAAGGCAATTCCGGAAATCTCCACTAAATCTTTTTCCCTTTTTATGATGGGCAACGCAATATCCCTGCCCGCGGAATAATAATCATAGGTTACTTCATGAAGCGTGGATGAAACCACTTGCTCACTTTTAGCGTTTTGCTTTAACAGCTCATGAATATATTCCCCAATGTCATCGATATCTGGGTACTGGAATTCAAGTAATGGTCTCGTCTCTCCCTCAACCACTGCCACAACAACCTCCCCACTCATTGCAGGGTTTTTCAACAGGGCATCAATATAATGACCAATGCCGTCTTTGGCAAACTCTTCACCGAATAAGACCACTCTCAATTGTCCGTTCTCTATCTTTTTAGCTGACTTGCGATTGATTTTTGCACGTGTCCCTTGACTTGTTTCGTTTTCAGCGGTAATAATTAGAACTTTACTTTGTAATTCTGTGCCCACTTGGCGAACAACTGCTGTAGTCTCCACGCTTTCCTCTTTACCGATATCATAGCCAATCAAACTGACTAAACCTACTCTTTCAAGGAGTTTTGTTTCTGCACATCCGGTCAAACCATTGCAAAGAAATAGCAGTAGTAAAAAAAAATAAAATTTTTTCATTCTATTTGCTCCTTACGTGATTTAAATTTCTTTTTCGCCACTGCTAACACATACAAGATGATAGGGTAAACAAAAACAATATAAAACGCCACCTGGCCATAGTAATTATTAAACGTATTTATTTGAGGCCGGGTTTTAAACGTTACACTTACAAGTAAAATGATGAACGAGAATACCCAGACAAATTTAGTCGCACTTACCTTTACCAGTCGTCTAGTTCCGCGAAAAGCAGCCCATACAAACAGACAAAGGAGCGGCAATATGATCAACATCCAAAAACAAACCACTATATACTCAAATCGTTCAATGAACGGAAGTTTAACAATACTAAACAATGATAAAGTCGCCCAAATGGTTTTCGTTAATTGTTCCCCGCTGAAGTAAGTTAGTGCAACCAACATGACGCTTAGGTAAATCAATGTTGTTACGAACAAAGCAAGATGAACATTTTTTCTTACATTCGTTTTATCCTTTACAAAGGGGTAAATCACATAGATTATTTCAAATCCAATAACCGTAAATGTCATGGACTTTACACCTTTCAATATCCCGCTCATATTGGCCTCTAAAATGGGAAAAAGACTTCTCGGTTCCATATACTTTATCGGATAAGCCAACATCGGGAAAAGCCATATGGAAAGTACAACACAAAAAAAACAAACGCCCACAATAACGCGCAGACCGCCCGTAAACGTGTAAATCATGATTAGCAGTAATGTGGCTGCAAGAAACCAAGTATCCAAATCCGAAAAAACCCATGTTTGAACGACTTCAATATAATTCCTTAAAACGGCAAAAAATGCAACTGAACAATAAAGAATGTACATAATATTGAAGAAATTCCCTATCCATTTACCAAATATATCTTGATGAATACCGTATAAATCATTTGAACCATATATCTCCAACGTTTTAATCATAAAAATTGCAATAATATGCGTGGCAAGACCTGCAAGTAGTACAGAAATCCATGCATCATGTTTTGCGTCCTGGTAGATAATCCGTTGAAATCCTTGCATTCCAATCCCGGTTTGAGCGGCATGAATGATGAAAAAAAGTAGAAAAGCACTAATCGTATCATTGGGACCAATTTGTACGGAACTTTTCACTTATTTCACCTTCGCTTCATTTTTCTCGGGATTTATGGGTTCAGGTTCATATTTGTCTTCATCCTCTGGTCTGGTATCTGAAGATCTCTTAAATGTAAATGGCAAGGGTAATCTGATAAGATTATCCCGCCAATCAAGCAGGCGAGGAGGATAAAAAGGTGCTGTATACGGCGAACCCAAGCTTGTTTGACGTAAAAGGTGAATAAGGATAAAACAAAGCCCCAGCATAATGCCATAAAAGCCCCAAAGTCCTGCTGCTACTATCAACGGAAACCGAATAATTCGAATAACGTTACCCATCATATAACTTGGTGTGGTGAAGGATGCCAATGCCCCTAAGGCGACAATGATAATTAAAATATTACTTGTAATTCCTGCTTGCACAGCTGCCGTTCCAATGACGATACCGCCAACAATCCCGACTGTTTGACCAACCTTTGACGGTAATCTAATTCCTGCTTCTCTAAGGAGTTCAATAAAAAGTTCTAAAATTAGAGCTTCAAATAAAGGGGGAAAAGGAACCAATGCTCTTGATTCACTTAACGGGACTAAGAGCGTTTGTGGAATAACTTCGTAATGAAATGTTAATGTCGCTACATATAAAGGGGATAAAAAAATTGATAGGACGACTGCACTAAATCTTAATAACCGGGCAAATGTAGCAATCTGCCATCGTAAATTTTGATCTTCCTGACTTTGGAAGAACTCAAGAAATGAGAATGGGCAAACGATTGCATGGGTACTACCCTCCACGATGATCCCCAATTTCCCATTCAAAAGTTCAGCACTAAGCTTGTCCGGTCTTTCTGTTAGTAGCATTTGGGGAAAAATCGATAACGAATTGTCGTCTAGCAATTGTTCAAGAATCGAGCTATCCATTACAGCATCAACCTTAAGGTTGGTGATCCTTTGTCGTAGCGTATTCACCATTTCGTCGGAAGCAACGCCTTTAATGTATAACATTGCAATCGCTGTCTTCGATTGTTTTCCAATTTCTAATCTTTCATTGCACAAGTTTGGATTTTTTATATACCTTCGAATCAAGGAAACATTCGTTGACAGTCTTTCATTAAAACCGACCTGGGAACCGATAACTTGGGATTCATTTTCCGGCGTTGATAAAGCCCGCGCTTCATTTGTGGGGATATTCGCCAATACGACTTGTGAGTATCCCTCCACATGAATAAGCACTATCCCATCCATCATCGCAATAACGGCTTTCTCGAGTTCATCAGCCAATTTCACCTGAGGTATTGTAAGGATGGATGTAACGATTTCAGGTGTGACAAGTGTATACTTCAACAGATCTTGAAGGATATGATTATTTAACGTCGGGATATCCACTAGATTATCTATATATATGATCGTGAGATTCGAAGGTAACGATTTAGTGATTAAGTCAGATGTATTGTGAGTGGCTTCTTTTATCGACTGGAGAAAAATATCACCAGAGGTTGAAATCATTGTTTGTTTTTCTTCTGTGCTTTCGTCACTCACACCTGTTGTCTGTTTTTTCCCAGAAGATTGTTTAGACTTTTTGTTAAACAGTAGTCTCACCTCGTTTGTATCTTTGTTCCTAGAATAGGCTTTAATGGGATGATCTATACCCTCGGATACAGTCAGCGATAAAGTGCTAGACGGGACTTCGACCTAGGCATTTCACCTATAGCACAGAACTAATGAGTGTATAATTAGGCGTGAATCTAAATCCGCAGCGAGGTGAAAAACATGATTGATAATGTGGTCTTGAATGAAGTGTCTATTGCTATAACTAATTACCATGAGGAACTTACTTTTGATACAACTGTTAATAAAGAACTAAGGAAAATCGGGTTTGATTTTAAAGTTACAAGTACCGACTATCATAAGATCACCACATTGCTGTACGAGATGGAGTTCCAAGTGAAAGTGCCAGGAAAAAATCTTGAATTTCCAGCAATGATTCATTCCTATTCCACTTCAATTACGAATTTATATAAGGAAAATGAAGTGGGCGATTTTAACTTGGTGTTACTAGAAAAAGTTTGATATCACTCATCGAACACATACACTAGTTGGTTTTCCAACTGTTGTATGTGTTTAGTTATGCCTGTATAGTGGTACAAAATAGATAAAGACAATTTACTAGTCTGGATTGGGGATGAAATGTTAATGGAGATACTTTTATACGCAAGCGCTATCATTGCGGCCTTATCCTTGCTGCTCATTGCAGTTTTTGTTGTCATTACTTTGAAAAGCGCAAAACAGGCGATCAGTGAAGTTTCAGAGACTTTGAAACGGGTCGAGACGAAACTTGGCGGAATTACCGAAAAGTCTGAGCAGTTGATGGAAAAGACGAATCGGATTGCTGAAGACGCGGAAAACAAACTACAAACCTTGAACAGCTTGTCACTTTCCGCGAAAAACCTCGGAGACTCCACTGAGCATATGAACAAATCGATTCGTGCCATTTCAGATGAAGTCGCAGCACCACCTGAAAAGTATCAAGACTTCATGGAAAAAGCGTCTATACTGACTGAAACAGCAGCACGTGTCTATTACCGCTTCCAACGTGAAAAACAGAATACCGAATCGGATGAAGTTAAGGCTCGGTCAAAACGTTTGCCGATGCCGCAACAAAAAAATAGGTCATAAACTTAATAATGGGGTGAATGAATATGGATTGGTTAGGTATTGGTGTACTCATTATCGGAATCGCATTTGCTGTACTGGTCATTTTTCTCTTGAAACCGATTAATAAGTTGTCGGATGTACTTGCAAGTCTCCAACAGACGACAGATCGTTTGCCCGAGGTGCTCGACGATGTGACACATCAAGCTTCGGATATACTTCAAACAAGTAATGCGACACTCAGTAATGTCAACGAACAAGTGAATGAAATAAGCCCACTTTTCCATATCGTTGGTGATGCAGGGGAAGCTTCAAGAAAACTCACAACAGCCGCCCTTGCTAAAACAAACTTATTAAAACAACAGACCGGCAGTGCAAAAGAGTTTGTTAGACGCGAAAAGTATGAAGGTATCTATGGGCTTCTATCATTTTTATTTTTTCTATCACAGAGACGAAAAGAGATTAAAGAAACAATGCCCATTGCAAAATCAAGGTAAACAACAAAAAATCGTGTGGAAGGAATTCTTTCCTTCCACACGATTTTCATTTTTTATGTTGCATCTTCACTGATGAATTTTCCACTTCTTGCAGCTTCTCTCGCTTCGGCCTTCATTCTATCAATATCAAAAGTACGTTTCTCACCTTCCGTATACAAATTCCTTGCATGCCTCGCACCTGTTCCTTTTTTAGTATCCTTGCTTTTTCGCATGGCATAAAATCCAAGAGCAGCAGTACCGTATAATCCACCTAATCGCTTATCCTGTTGACCAAGGTCAGCTCCGCCCATCTTATCTTTTGCAGAAGCTGTCAAATCGACAAGCGATGATGATAATGTTCTTGTAGACTCACCTACATCTCCAACGATATGGAACAATGGCGTCAGCGTTCCCAGTTTTTCATTAACATCGGCAAGTGTTTTGTTACTGTTATGGATCAAATTCCCCGTCTCTTGTAAAATACTATCCAATTGATCCGGCAGTTGTTCAATTGTCTTATCCACTCCACTTAGTATAGATGAAAAATTATTTAATACGCGTGCTACAAAAACTGCTAACACCAATAATGCGATACCTATCAGCAATACGCCAATTCCTGTTAAATCCATGTTCATCCCTCATTTCAAAATTGTTTTGATGAAGCACCCTTGCCTCGCTTCCAGGAAGTGAATAGACCAGAAGCGAATTCAGAAAACTGGATGATTCGTACGAACGGTTTTGTACCTGGTAATGATGTGTCTTCCGAATAGCGTTTTGTTCTTGCAGCTAATTCATCACTCATGAGCGACGTTGAATCACCTACATGTTTGGCTGTGTAGAAAATACTATTTAATGCTAGTGATTTTTCTTCGATGTCTGTTGCTGTTAGATTCGTTTCTGTAATCATTTGTTCCAATTCAATGACTGTCTTGTCCAGTTTTGATTCCATATTACTGATTGTTTGTCCGACGGAACCAATGACGCCTGATACGCTCATAAGCAATTTAGCAATGAATACCGCAACAATTGCAAATGCGACCGACATGAGAAATACGCCAATATGTATGAAAGTCATTTACCAACAACTCCTCCCTACTCGTCTTATACCACTAAAACATAGTCTGTGAAACATGAATACGCCCAACTTTAAACTCTTTGTTGCGTTCCATTTGACTATTCTAATATTAAGAAGAAATGTCTTCATTCAAAATACTACTTATTTGAATAAAAATAAACTATCTCCCAAGTATGTACATCCGGATCTTGAAAATGTCCAGTATAGCCCCAATCAAATTTCTTTGGCTGATTAGGTAAAAGTGTTCCACCTGCTGTTATAGCCCTTTTCAAGATTGAATCTACTTCTTCTTCACTGTCAGCTGCAATGCTAAGGATAAATTCCGAAGGCTTTTTGGTAGTGTTCGTTTGATTTGCAAACACTTCTAGCTTTGAACGCGAATAAAGCACCAATGACAAATTGTCTTGCATTTCAAATAGAATATGGTCTTCTCCATTATCTATCCCTTGCTCTGGTAATTCCAATACATCCTGATAAAAGGAGACAGACTTCACTAAATCATCCACGGCAAGTGTAATTATATTAATTTTCGGTCTCATCTAATCCCCTCCTCTATTTACTGATTTGGATAGGCTTCTTTGGTAATTCGTATGGATTCTTTGATTAACTTCTTTAGTATATCTATTTGAATATCCGCTAATTTATTGATGTATACACATGATTTCCCTGTTGTATGTTTTCCAAAATCCTTCAATAAATCTACTCGTTTTGGGAATTCTGGTTCTAAGTACAAACTGATTTTTGCTTTTCGAGGAGAAAAACCGGCTAACGGCGCATCTCCTTCATGACCAGATTCATATTTATAGTGATAGGAACCAAATCCAATAATACTAGGGCCATACATCTTTGGTTTGAAACCTGTTGTTTCAGTAAATATATCTAACAATCTATATGCATCTTCACGTTTTTTAGGGTTCTCAATATTTTCTATAAACTCAATAACACTATTGTCATTTTCTTTTGTTTTTAGTTCGTACATAATGCTAATCACTCCTTTTCTAAATGAAATTTCAATTAGCTCGACAAATCTTGTTCAGTTCCATATGTTCAGATTAAATACGAATGCATCGTAACACGTTTGTTTTTTCTTCTTTAAGTTCCTATACTTAAAGAACACGTATAGGAGGTTGTTAACATTGAGTAATGGCTGTTCATCAATAGTTGTTAAGAAGAATATAAATACAGTTTGGAATGCGATTGCTAACGACAAGGAATTTTCAATCTGGTACGCTCCAGGATCCAATTGGGTTATTCCAATTTTGAAAGCTGGAGAACAAGCGGTTTTCACATTAATGCCGAGCTTATGTAACGACCTTAAAGAAGGGGAAAGCATGCCCATGACCTTCACAATAATAGAAGTCATCCCAAATCAAAAATTTTCTTATTACTGGGATTCAAATCAAATGCTGTTTACCATTGAGTTAACTACTGAACTGGACGGAACGCGCGTACAATTCAATCAAGAAGGATTCGATTATTCATTGGAAAATCTAAATGCTTATTTAGAAAGTAGAGAACTCCCCTATTCTTGATTTGCGATATGCCGCCCGCCATGTGTTTGGGTTACAGTTCTAGTGTGAACTCGGCTTTTCAGTTTGTCACACTAGACTCTTCATTTCCACACAGTCCTATATTTCTTACGGTATTTGATATCTTCTTCTGTCTCAATCAAATCCATTGCTATTTGTTTAATTTCTTCATCTTTTAATTCATCATATAAATTTTTCAACCCTTGAATGATATCAAACCGAATCAAGGTGTAATGTTTTTCATCCGCACCGTTTTGAAAGCGCTCTACTAAATGATGAATCACCAGCTCTTTTTGTTCCATTCCAGCCATGCCCACTTTCCATATCGATTGCAGGCTATGTCGGGCCGTTACAAACTTCGGATCCTTCGTCACTTCCCATAGCGCTGGAAAATCTCTGAGTATGCGTTTTTCAGGATCGCTTTTCGCTAGACCTGCTAGGAACTGTGCTGCCCTAGATCTTCGATGATTATCGGAATCCGTCAACCAATCCCTTAATTGATCCCAAACCTCATAAGCCCAGTCCACTTCTTCTTTAATAACTGCAATAATTGTAGTAAATGCTTCATATTGTACCCCTTTGTCCTTTGCTTCCAGGTTTGCAAAGTAGGTTCGGATTGCACTGTCCACTATCTACAACTCCCTCTATATAAAATAAGTGGTAAGGTTAACACTATATAAATCATAATTCGAATTCTTTAACCCCATTTAAAGCCCCATTGACATATGTTCGCTCGATGAAAGTAATACTATGATCATGACCTATGAGTAAGACTGAGGAAGAACGGGTTCCATAGTTTAGTGTTTTGATGAACAGTGGTGACAGTTGCCGTTCAAGGTCCAGGCCTACCCCGGTATTCGGCAGTAGTGCATCTGGCGCGACGTCAGCATCAGAAATGATATCGAAAAGAACATCTGTGTTAACGATTTCATGTGCCAATACATAATCCCGAAGCTTAGTCCTCCCTTTCACCACTTTCGGCCACGCCGTATTCAGAAACTGATTGCTCAAACCATGTGTTCCTTCAGATATTTTCGCGGTTTCTGCTTGCTTATTGGAAAAGTAGTATAAAGAATCAAAATCGCCGACGAGAATATTAAATCCTGCATAATCGTCTTTCTTCCTCTTCAATGTTTCAAGGTATTCTTCAGGCGACACAGTTTCTGATAAAAAGCTAGCGACGATATCGCCGCGGGATTGTTTATCAACAGTGATTTCCTGCGGGTCTCGGTAATTCGTCAATGCAGCGAATCGCCCTGATTTCGTTACACCAAGCCAAGTTCCCCTGTGCAACAAATCACGTCCTGCCAATATATCAGGCTTGTCTGTCCAGAAATCTGCCGAGGCAGTCGGACGCTCATAAAACTCATCCCTGTTCGCGGCGACAATCAATTTGTAAGTCGGATGTTCGTTGTAATGAAAATTAATCAGACACACTTTTCGACACCCCTTTCCCTCCATTATACGCCTAGCCCAGTACATATAGTAATTCGCAATACCCATTTGCAAGACTATTCCTTTAGTTGACCAAATGACAATTAAAAAGGGGTGTATTTCATTTGAATCTATAACAGAATACATCCAAGCATAACTAATAATAAGCAAAAAAGTTATTAATGGAACTTTTCACACGGGATAACGTACAATTAATATCAAAGAAAGAGGCGAAACTAAAAGTGGCAGATTCTAAGGAATGGTTAACAGAGGAATTAAATAAGGTTGAGGTTTGGGAAAAAAATCAGAGCGATTTATGGTTTTGGGAAAAGCTTGGGCGTTTGCCATTTAAGATCATCGATAAATTCACCCCTGCTTTTATTCAAAAAAAAATCGGCTTACTTTTGGATGAACTCGGTCAATATGTACAAACGGGCGGCAGCTATTTAAGTTCAGCTACTAAAATCCCTGCTTATTATCCCGACTTAACTGTAAATACATTGGAAGATGTCGAAAAGCTTGATATTTCAACAATGGACACAGCTGTAGAAAAAATTACTGGTAGCAGAAAAAAGTTTGCAACGGTTCAAGGTGCTAGTACTGGTATTGGCGGTATTTTTACGTTAACAATCGACATTCCTCTACTTCTTAGTTTACAGCTAAAAACATTACAGGATATTGCGATTTGTTATGGTTATGATCCTAAAGTAAAAGAGGAACGTTTGTTTATCGTAAAATGCATGCAATTTGTATCTGCTGACATTGTAGGTAAACAAGCCATTCTTACACAATTGTCTCAATTCGATAATCCCGATGACTCTACAAAACGCGAAGTTCTTTCTGAACTGCAAGGCTGGCGCGAGGTCGTTTTTTCTTTCCGGGATCAATTCGGTTGGAAAAAGCTATTTCAAATGGTACCTATCGCAGGGCTCGTGTTCGGCGCATTCATCAATCGCTCTGCTGTGAGTGATATTGCTGAAGCTGGTAAAATGCTTTACCGAAAAAGAAGAATTATTGAAAGGCTTAGGAATGATGTTAGTTCTAAAAGCCAAACTACCTAACTCTTCAATATGTACAAATGCATCAGTCGCATTAAATTTGTGACCCGCTGATATCATTCAACCGAACTTTTTTACTGCTATAAAACAGGGATTTCTACTTGATTCACAAGATTCCCCCTTCACTTAAATTATAAAAATTGACAATCATCATCTGATGTAACTATAATGATTACATCGGGAGGTTACTTGCAATGAAAATCAGTAGTCGCTTTACAGTTGCAGTTCATATTCTATCCCTCGTAGCAATCGAAAGAAACGAGCTTTGCACTTCTGAATGGATTGCGGAAAGTGTGAATACAAATCCTGTAGTCATACGAAGAGTAATTGGTAAACTAAGAAACGCAGGACTTATTCAAGTTCGGCGAGGTCTTGGAGGAGCTACACTTCAAAAATCATTAAAAGATATTACCCTGCTCGATGTGTACAGGGCAGTTGAAGTCGTAGAAGAAGGCGAGCTTTTTCAATTTCATGAAAAACCAAATCCAAATTGCCCTGTTGGTGCCAATATCGAGGCTGTTCTTGAACTGATTTTACTACGGGCTCAAGATGCGATGGAATCTGTTTTACATGAAATTTCGATGGAAGAGTTAATATCGGTATTAACACAAAAAATTGGATAGTTTATTCGGTTTTTTGATTACCGTTGTAACTGTAACCATTACAGTTACATTCTAAATCGTTATCATGAATAGCTACAAATCATTAGGAGCATATTAGTATATATGTGCCAAAAACTGGAGGAATTGTCATGAACATTGGAATTATCGGAGCAACAGGAAAAGCAGGAAGTCTTATTGTAAAAGAAGCGATTGACCGAGGACACGAAGTTACAGCTATCGTTAGAAACGCAGCAAAAATGTCTGGGGAAAAAACGAACATTCTCGAAAAAGATATATTTGACCTGCAAGCTGAAGACATTCAGCAATTTGATGTTGTCGTAAATGCATTCGGCGCACCTGCAGGACAAGAACACCTCCATGTAGATGCTGGAAAAGCATTAATTGAAGTGTTTAAGGCTGCTCCCAAAACAAGATTAATTGTTATAGGTGGTGCAGGTAGCTTGTTTGTAGATGAAGCTAAAACCATCCGCCTAATTGACACACCCGAATTCCCTAAAGAATACTTTGCAACTGCTTCCAATCAAGGACAGAACTTACTAGATCTGCAAAAGACGAGTGGAGTTAAATGGACATTCATTAGCCCAGCAGCATTCTTCAATCCTGAAGGAAAAAGAACGGGTTCGTATCAAAAAGGAAAAGACAATTTAATGGTAAATTCAAAAGGTGATAGCTACGTAAGTTATGCAGATTACGCAGTCGCAGTTCTTGATGAAATCGAGAATCCTCAACATATAAATGAACGTTTTACTCTTGTTTCTGAAGCAAAATAACTAAGTTTTGGGAGATGAGTACTATGCCAAATGAAACCAAGAAATCTGGAATTGAGATTGGAATATATACATTCGGGGATCTTGGTCCAGATCCTCAAACTGGAAATACAATTAGTATTCAACAGCGCCTTCATGAAGTAATGGCTATTGGAAAGCTGACTGAAGAAGTCGGACTTGATATTTTTGGTGTCGGTGAGCATCATCGCTTGGATTATGCAGTATCGGCTCCGCCAGTTGTTCTTGCAGCAGTGGCACAAAACACAAAGCGTATTAAATTGACGAGTGCAACGACTGTTTTGAGTACGGTCGACCCCGTTCGTCTATTCGAGGATTTTGCAACACTGGATTTGATTTCGAATGGCCGTGCTGAGATTATTACAGGTCGTGGTGCATTCGTAGAATCCTTTCCGTTATTCGGCCATGACTTAAACAATTATGACGAGCTCTTCGATGAAAACATTCGACTTCTCCAACAATTGAATGCCAATGAAATCGTCAGTTGGAATGGGTCATTCCGTTCGCCTCTAACTAATTCTATGATTGCCCCCCGGCCTGTTCAAGATAAACTGCCGATTTGGGTTGGTGTCGGTGGCACACCTGAAAGTGCAATACGAGCAGGCAAACTTGGAACTGGTTTAGCATTAGCCATACTTGGCGGCGACCCAATTCGTTTTAAGCCACTTGTTGATTTGTATCGTCAAGCAGGCAAAGATGCAGGGCATCTTGAAGAGGATTTAAAAATAGCTGTAACTGGACACACGTATATAGCAAAGACTTCACAACAAGCAAAAGACGATTTCTATCCCTACTATGCAAATTACTGGGGGTACGTGAACAAACAACGTGGAATGAGTACGAGAATTTCTCGTTCTGATTTCGACCATATGGCCAGTCCCGAAACCGGACTATTTGTTGGCAGCCCTCAGCAAATAGTCGAGAAGATTCTTCACCAACACGAATTATTTGGACACCAACGCTTCATTGCACAAATGGATATCGGAGGCTTGCCGTTTTCTTCAGTCGCAGCAAGTATTGAAATGTTAGCAACAGAAGTAGCTCCAATCGTTCGACGGGAGACCACTAGGTAAGGTTATCCTTTGATCATCTACCTCTTGAAACAAACCAACTATTTGATGACGTATTAGAAATGACTTCACTAATTAAGCAACATATAATAGCATAATAGTATTAGATGAATGGGGAGATTACTTGCTCTCCATTCTTTTTAAATTGCACCACTTATTTATAAATATCATAAGCGTTTTTGTAAAAGCCATTAGTTCTCCAATGTTTATTTTTTCATCAACTGTATGGGCCTCTTCCAACTTCCCAGGACCATAAATAACTGTGGGAATCCCTGCTTCGCCTAGCCATCCTGCATCTGTTACTGTTCTTGACATGCCGATGATTACGGGACTTTTTTCGGTGTGTTCATGACAGTATGCTAGAAGTTGAACGGCCGCATGCCCCTCATTCATTTCAAGTGCAGGGAATATTTCCCCGCGTTCTTCAATCATCGATTTTCCACCCCAGCGATAGTGAATGGGATTTTCTCTTAACCACGGATCAGCTTTTGCTACATGGTTCAAATGTTCTTCGATTTCATTTATCACAGATTGATAGGTTTCATTCGGATAAAAGTGAACGGTGATCCAAAGCCGGCATTCATCCGCTACAAAAGCCGCGTGTCTTCCGCCTTCTATAACTGCAGGATTGATGGTGTTGCTACCAGGTGCAAAACCTGGATATTGTTTTGTCACGGCCCAGTGACGCTCTAAATCTTGTAGCCCGGCAATTACTTTCATCATCTTCTCAATCGCACTGGCCCCATTAATGTTTCCGCCCGCATGAAGCATACTCATCCTCATTGCATCATGGTAAACTTCCTCACTTTTAATCGTTATCCAGCCGGTTATTACACCGCCCTGGCCATGAATTTGGCGATTGCTACTATCGACGACGAGTGCAAAGTCTGCTGTATAGCCTTTTTCCATACACGAAAGTGTTCCAGCTTCTCCTGCTTCCTCCCCAATGACAGTCTGAATCTGCAAATCACCTTTCAGTTCCACACCTAGTTCGTTTAATAATTTTACGGCTAGTAAAGTCGCTGCCACTGCACCTTTCATATCGGAAGTTCCTCGTCCATATGCATTTCCATCTTTAGTTGTCAGTTTAAAGACAGGCACAGTCCATTCTGTTTCATCCCTAACTTCCGCAACATCAATATGACCATTAATGAGTAAGCTGTTAAACAGAGCTCCATCTGTCCCTTTTTTTATGCCTACCACGTTTGGATCACCAGGGAACACATCCCAACTGGCTGTATCGAATTTTTCTAGTTTTAAAAACTCTTGAATATACTGCTGCACCCCGGCTGTATTTCTTGCGGGAGGGCTGATTGTCGGAAAACTAACTAGATCTGCAAGTAATTGCAATAACTCCTCTTGACGTTCATCAACCAAGTTGCTAATACTATTTTCCATTTCAATCATCCATTCTTTATTTAATGTTTAGTAAAGTAAATCCATACTTGATAGATTGCAATATTGAATTCGGTGCATTAACAGAGCGAATGCGCCGAAGCGTGTATGATGGGAAATCCCTAGTTCATTGAATTTGCGATGGAACAGAAAACAGCCGCCTTCCATAATCGGAAAGCGGCTGTTTTCTACGTAGTTACATTCATTTGATGTAGAGTCCAGTTGCTTCCCTACGCTAGCATAAACTAGATCAGGTTCGAAGGGTTTACATGCATCATGTGTCTCAGCCAAATTGGCTCCCCTAGCAGACTTCTATTCAATTCGTGTTTTCTTTATGATTAAGCCAAGAACGAGGTTCATAATGCATCCTTTCGTTCTTCCTCTTCAGGAAGATATTGCGTTAATCCAATATTACGCTATCCGTTCTTTATTTTCGTTGTGTATCCTAACTGTTCATTAGATAAAAACGATGCTTTGGAAGCAATCTCCACAAGTTGCATAACTTCATTTTTCGCCCAATGGCTATTTGGAATATCCGTAAATTTTGCGGCAGTCGTGACTACTACTTGTTTAACAGCTTGAACTTCCGCCTCGTTAGTTGCTAATACAACAGTAGCTGACGTTGGTAAAGCCACTATTAAGGTCAAAGCCAAAAAAAGTATGTGCTTTTTCTTCATGTTTATTTAAAGTCCTCCACTAGTTCATATTAATAACATAATAGTTATAGTTAACTATAATTACAACACTTTTGGATACTATTTTGGGATTCCTCCACAGGTGTCTGCTGAGATTATGACACCGGTGCCAACACCATAGCAATTCGGAAAAATAGCAAATCAATGAAGATGAGACACCAGTCTATAATCATTGACCTTGGTTACTCCTGAGTGTTAGGGTTTGCTATTGCCAACTCATTCGGCAAACTACAAAGGAGGAATTGCAATGACACAATTGATACAACAGGAAATTCATCTAGCAAATCGGCCCAATGGAATGCCTACCAAAGAAGACTTTACCTTTGTAAAAAGTTCAGTTCCCTCACCAAAAGTGAATGAAATTTTAGTACGGACACTTTATTTGTCTGTAGATCCATACATGCGTGGAAGAATGCGAGATGCCAAGTCATATATAGCTCCATTTGAATTGAATAAGGTCATTTCTGGGGGTGTCGTGGGTGAGGTGATTGAATCCAAGTCGGACGCCTTCAAACAAGGTGATGTAATTACTGGAAATCTCAGCTGGGCTGAATATACCGTAGCCACTGAAAATGAAATTCGCAAAATAGACCCTAAGTTGGCACCTATTTCAACACATTTAGGTATTCTCGGTTTGACAGGTTTAACTGCATATTTTGGATTGCTTGATATCGGAAAACCTCAAGAAGGTGAAACAGTCGTCGTTTCTGGTGCTGCCGGGGCCGTTGGTTCAGCAGTTGGACAAATCGCGAAAATCAAAGGGGCAAAAGTAGTAGGTATTGCTGGTTCAGATGAAAAGATTGACTACTTATTGAATGTACTCGGCTTTGATGCAGCTGTGAATTATAAGAAAGAAAGTTTTTGGACAGACCTTAAAAATGCCGTTCCTGACGGAGTAGATGTCTATTTCGATAATGTCGGCGGGGACGTTTCAGACGCTGTTTTTACTATGCTAAATCGAAATGCCCGTATTCCTTTATGCGGATCAATCTCTTCCTACAACGCAGAAGGAAAAGATGCTGGACCACGTATTCAATCGGCTATGATTAAGACGAGCGCTATGATGCAAGGCTTCACCCTAGGCGATTTTGCTACTGATTTTGAAAGAGGATTTACTGACTTAGCTAAATGGCTACTGCAAGGTAAACTGAAATATGAAGAAACAATTGTAGAAGGATTTGAAAATACACCAGAGGCATTCCTTGGTTTATTTAAAGGAACGAATCTAGGTAAGCAACTTGTAAAAGTGGCTGATCCTAAATACGCGAAACTTTAATAGTTCATCTGAAATTGCCTGACCTGCAACACTTATATGCTATAAAAAAACTCCTCAAGCAACTAAACTGTACCCTGTGTAAAGGACAATTAAAAAAAGCCTATGCTA